>NZ_CAWPRC010000174.1:0-26570 GCF_963890165.1 Aliivibrio sp. SR45-2
AAAACGGATTTATTTTTACTCATAAAATAGCACTCATTGATGATTGGCTGGCGTAGGGAAACACTCCCATATTTTCAAGAGAGAACTAACATGCTTAAACCCAGTGATACATGGAGTTGGTATTACGATAATAAAGCACAATCTCTTATGCTTGATTTAGGCATGGATATGGTTTTTTGTGTGAATTTATCTCCCAAAGTCTTAATCAATAGTGCATTTGATGATTGTAAATTTTCTGTGGATGATGCATCCGCTTATCAGATGTTTGTTGAACACATTTCTTATCTTCCTCTTTCTGAACCTCGCAAAGTTGAGCTAGCACTCAATTGTGTTGCCGCCAGACGCTTCCATAAGCCCATGCTACCTAAGAGTTGGTTCTTTGAAACCCAAGGGGCAGGGTATTATCCAGAAGAAGGTGAAATCGTTTCTCTGAAAAATGATTTAGGAGAAGGGCATTTCATTATTGTAGAAAATTATGAGTGTGCAAGTATGTGTATGTTGGTCGATATGGATGCATTTGCATTAAATCCAACCAAGTACATGGCCTTTTGTGAACCGATTAAAGTCATGAATGATCGCATGGCCAAAATGCAAGTCGTTAACTCTTCATATTACGCCCTAGTAGGGTAGTTACTCTCCGTTATTTTATCCCCAGATAAAGCTCCCTTTAATACTTCTAATTCCACTATTTCATCCTTCTTATATTGACTCTTTTTACAAAATTCGTCTCAGAATTAATGTAATTAGAGCGTGTTCGTTTTAATCTAATTTTCAGTTATAGACACACCTCTCACTATTTTACGTTTTTTGGTTGAAAAAGAATCAGAAAAATAGGGAGGAATGCACTCTTAAAACTGAGATCTACTGCTAAGAAGCATAAAAAAAACAACAAATCATTATTGATAGAATACTATAGTAACGTCCACTTAAACCACTTATCTTCCCTATTTCTTGTGTTCTGTAATTAACTTTCACAACAAACAACCTTCTGGAGTAGGCCAGATTTTGCGAGTATCTGCTCATGCTTGAGTGTGTCCATTGGGAAACAGTGGTTTTTTTAATCCATCATCAGTAGGATTAACTTATTGTTTTTATAGTCTTTATTTGAAGAGTTTGCGGATGGTTTATCTGTGATCTATTTATCCTATTTCCTTAGGATTCATGTATAATGCGAGGCAATTTAATAACCAAAAGAATCCCATGAAAAAATACTTAGCCATCACTTCTAAAGGCCTTGAAAACTTACTTGCAGACGAACTAGTTGCACTTGGTGTTACTGACCCAAAATTAGTTTATGCAGGGGTTACGTTTGAAGCCCCAATCGAGGTTGTTTATCGTTGTTGTTTGTGGAGCCGTATTGCTTCACGTTTCATTCAAATTCTGTCTGAGTTTGATGTTCGTGATGATATGGATTTGTATCTAGGCGCTTCTGCAATTAATTGGCCTAATTATTTCACAGCAGATAAAACGTTAGTGGTGGATTTTAACGGTACGAACCGTGAGATTCGAAATAGCCAATACGGTGCATTGAAAGTAAAAGATGCAATTGTTGACCGTTTTACAAAGGCTGATTTAGAACGTCCGAATATTGATAAAGCGGAACCTGATTTACGTGTACATATGCGTTTATCTGGCGAGAAAGGGATTCTTGGTTTTGATTTAATCGGTTCAGGCTTACATCAGCGTGGTTACCGTACTGAAGCAGGTCGTGCACCACTTCGTGAAACATTAGCAGCAGCACTTGTACTTCGCAGTACATGGGATGAAAGCAAACCGCTATTGGATCCAATGTGTGGTTCAGGTACGTTACTGATTGAAGCTGCACTTATGGCGTGTGAAATGGCACCTGGTGTGAAACGTGAAAAATGGTGTTTTGAAGCGTTGTCTGATTTTGATCCAGAAGTGTGGACTGAAATTCGTTCAGAAGCTCGAGTTAAGAGTCGCCGTGGCGTTAAGAAAGTCGATACGCATTTTTACGGTTTTGATCGTGATTATCGTGTAATTCAAACGGCTCGTGATAATGCTCGTCGCGCTGGTGTTGAAGATTTAATTACATTTGATGTTGGTGATGCAACTAAGATTGAACGTCCAGAGGGCTTTGAGAATGGGGTTGTAATTTGTAACCCTCCTTATGGTGAACGTTTAAGTACTGAACCTGCACTGATTGCACTATACAGTGAATTTGGTCGCCAACTAAAAGAACAATTTGGTGGCTGTACTGCATCAATCTATTCAAGTAATGATGATTTGCTTGCGTGTATTCGTATGCGTGCAGACAAGCAATTCAAACTGAACAATGGTGCGTTACCTTGTGTTCAGAAAAACTATTCAATTAGTGAATCGGCTGAACGTAAAGAAGCGGCAAACATTGAAGTTGCTCCTGAGTTTATGAACCGTCTTAAAAAGAATTTGTCTAAACTTGGCAAATGGGCACGTAAAGAGAAGTTAGATTGTTATCGTCTTTATGATGCCGATTTACCAGATTACAATGCGGCAATTGATGTATACAAAGATTACATCATCATTCAAGAATATGCGGCACCAAAAGAAATTTCAGAAGATAAAGCACGCCGTCGTTTAACTGACATGATCCGCGCAACAGTGTTAGTGACTGGTGTTGAAACCAATAACGTTATTTTGAAAGTACGTCAAAAGCAGTCAGGCAAAAACCAATATCAAAAGTTAGCAGAAAAATCTCGTTACTTTGATGTTGAAGAGTACGGCGTAAAATTGATTGTTAATTTACAAGATTACCTAGATACGGGGTTATTCTTGGATCATAAATTAACTCGTAAAATGATTGGTGATATGGCCGCAGGAAAAGATTTCCTAAACCTATTTGCTTATACCGGCTCAGCGACTGTTCATGCTGCTTGTGGTGGTGCTAAATCGACAATGACCATTGATATGTCTCGTACCTACCTAGAGTGGGCTCAGAAGAACATGAACACCAATGATCAAACAGGAACGCAACATCAATTCCTACAAGCCGATTGTCTACAATGGCTACAACAAGCAGAAGGTGAGTTTGATTTAATCTTTATTGACCCACCAACATTCTCTAACTCTAAGCGTATGGACCAAACGTTTGATGTTCAACGTGACCACATCATGTTGCTTGAGAACCTAAAACGTATGTTACGTCAAGACGGTACTGTTGTATTTTCTAACAATAAACGTAACTTTAAAATGGATGAAGAAGCGCTAGATAAAGCGGGTCTTCAAGCTAAGAATATTTCAAAACAAACATTGCCGTTAGATTTTGCTCGTAATAAGCATATTCATAACTGCTGGATTATTACTCACAAGGAAGACTAGAGATAATGATAACTCTCTACAGCACGGAAGGCTGCCACCTATGCGAGCAAGCATTTGATTTGCTCGTTGAGGTGGGTGTAAATATGGAACAAGTGGATACCGTAGACATTGCATTTGATAATGTATTATTTTCTCGTTACGGTGTCACAATACCTGTTGTGGCTAATGGCTTATCCGAGCTTAATTGGCCCTTCGATATATCACAACTAAAGAATTGGTTAGAAGACAATGGCATTACTTACAATTAATAATGGTCAATTAGCGTTTGGTGATCATCCGTTATTAGACAAATCAGATTTTGCTCTACAAGAAAATGAACGCGTATGTTTGGTTGGCCGTAATGGTGCGGGTAAATCAACGCTAATGAAAGTAATTGCTGGTGATATCCTTATGGATGATGGCAAATTACAAATTAATCAAGATGTGGTGGTTTCTCGTTTAGAGCAAGATCCACCGCGTAATGAAACGGGCAGTGTTTTTGATTATGTATCTGAAGGCCTAGCAGAAGCCGGTAAATACTTAAAAGAATATCATCATATCTTAGATTTATTAGCGACTGATCCAAGCGAATCAAACATTAATAAATTAGCGAGAGCACAAGAGCAAATTGATAACCTTAATGCATGGCATTTTGATACACGTATTCAATCTGTTTTAGAATCTCTAAAACTTGATGGTGCAATGTTATTAACCGATTTATCGGGTGGTTGGCAACGTAAAGCCGCACTGGCTCGTGCATTGGTATCTGACCCAGATGTATTGCTTCTTGATGAACCAACGAACCATTTGGATGTTACAACGATTGTTTGGCTTGAAAGTTTCTTAAAAGACTTTAAAGGTTCAATCATTTTTATTTCGCATGACCGTGCATTTATTCAATCAATGGCAACACGTATTGTTGATTTAGACCGTGGCAACTTATCTTCTTATCCTGGTAATTATGAAGAGTACTTACTGGCTAAAGAAGAAGCGTTACGCGTAGAAGCTGATCAAAATGCACAATTTGATAAAGTACTTGCTCAGGAAGAAGCTTGGATTCGTGAAGGCGTTAAAGCGCGTCGTACTCGAAATGAAGGACGTGTTCGTGCCTTAAAACAATTACGTCGTGAGCGTTCAGATCGCCGTGAAGTGGTGGGTAAAGCGAATATTCAAGTGGATGGTGGAAATCGTTCAGGTAAAATTGTATTTGAAGCCGAGAACCTTCATTACTCAATTGATGGTAAAAACATTGTTAAGAACTTCAGCTTCAATGTTATGCGTGGTGATCGCATTGCCTTAATTGGTGCGAATGGTTGTGGTAAGAGTACCTTGCTTAAACTGATGCTTGACCAATTACAGCCAGATGCAGGTAAATTGTATTGCGGTACAAAACTTGAAGTGGCGTATTTTGACCAATATCGTGAAGCGTTAGACCCTGAAAAAACGGTTATCGATAACTTGGCTGACGGTAAGCAAGAAGTGACAGTGAATGGCCGTGAGCGTCATGCTTTGAGCTACTTACAAGATTTCTTATTCTCTCCAAAACGTGCTCGTCAACCAGTGAAAGCATTGTCTGGTGGTGAGAAAAACCGTTTATTACTTGCGCGTTTATTCCTTCGTCCAAACAATTTATTGATTCTTGATGAACCAACCAATGATTTAGATATCGAAACATTGGAACTTTTAGAAGAATTACTTGCCAACTATGAAGGTACATTATTATTAGTAAGTCACGATCGTCAGTTCGTAGATAATACAGTAATGACCAGTTGGATCTTTGAAGGTGAGGGCCAGATCGAAGAATTCGTCGGTGGCTATCACGATGCTCAACGACAACGTGCTAATGTACAAATAAGCCGTGATGCAATGGCACCAACAGTAAAAGTGAAAGCTGAATCTGTTGCTGCTAAAAGCCCGGTAGTCGAGCAAACGAAACCAAAGAAACTGTCTTATAAGTTACAGCGTGAGCTTGAATTGCTGCCTGAAACATTAGAAAGATTAGAAAACGAAATTACAGAACTTCAAGAGAAAGTGAACGATGCAACTTTCTTCCAACAAGATCCTAAAACAACAGAAGCTGTTTTAGAACGTTTAGCTCAAACAGAGCAAGAGTTGGAAGTGGCATTCGAGCGTTGGGAAGAACTTGAAGCTCTACAATAGGAAGTTAAATGAGTAATAAATTACAATTAACCACATTAGCTGTTTTGGTGTCCGCTGCGCTTCCTGCGCAAGCGGCGCTTTATAAAGTGGTGGAAGTAACCCCAAGTGTTTCAGGTTCTGAGTACTATGGTACTGCGATTGAGCCATCAGGTAATGACGTAAGTTGTTTTGATTCTAGTGCTTCTAGTTCTACTTGCGAAAGTTATAAATTAGCAGGTGAAACACGTAATCGTGCAGAAGGGGTTTCATATACTGAAGAAGTCCCTTTTGCGATGGATAATTCCTTTGGTTATATCGAAGATGATTATGATGGGTTTGAAGACTATTGTTTTTACCAACTAGGCTATTCTACCTGTGAATACTGGGCTAATAATCAGTGGACTGGTTGGTCTAACGAGATTTATGGCAGTAATGATAAAAACTCTTTAGCATTTGTTACTGATGGTGGAACTATTGCTGCTAGTGGAATTAATACGGTCATTAACTCGCTTGATTCAGCTGGCGCTGCTGTTGGGAACTTTAGTTCTACTACGCATAGGAATTCACCAATAAGTGGCGATAGTATTACTGGATTTCAACAAGGGCGTCAATGGTCTACTGATGGAACTTATACGGTCGGAAGTGTCACTTCGAAAACCGGCATTGGTGCTGATAGGTATTATTACTCATCAAAAGCTGCAGTATGGAATGGAGCGACTTTAACTGCTATCGATTGGTATGATAAGAGCGAGAAAGATGGCGATTATTATGCTCAAGGCAGTATGCGTGATCTGTATGTTGATACATCAGTAATACCTAATGTATTTTATGGTGTTGGTTATAATAACTATGATGACCAACACATGAATGCCACTATATTTGAAGCTTCAATAGATGCAACTACAGGTGCATTAGGAATTGTTGGGTCTACTCTAATTAGTGGTGCTCAGGTTGAAATTAGTGGTGATAACGTAAACACTAATTCTGTTGCTACGAACATTAATGACAATTTAGTGGTTGTCGGTCAAGCTAAGCGTTCTGGTAGTTATCCCCAAAATGGGGCGGCGGGAAATCGTTTATTCGTTACTTCGGTGACTTCGCCAACGGCTCACTTCTTGGATTCATCAGATGGAGATATCTTCTTTAATGGTGTTGGTGGGGAGATGGGTGGCATCAATAATTTCAATGAGATTGTTGGTCGTATCGATGTTGATACATTCCGTGAATATGATGGTAAACAACGCCGCCAGCGCGCGTTTATTTATCCATACAAACCAACAGAATCTGCACGTGCTGATATTTTTCAAAATAAAGCATGGATCATCGATAATTTAACGAACGGTGGCACATACTCTGGAAATAATAACCAATATCGTATTTATGATGCGACGGATATTAATGATGCTGGCGTTATCTCGGCGACTGCGACTAAATGTTATGATGAAAATGGATCTACAGTTCAAGAGTATGATTCAACGGCTCATGATGCATATTGTGGTGACGGGAATGGTACTGAAAAAATTGTAGCTGTTAAATTGGTTCCGATCTCGGATCCTTCGAACCGAAACATTGAAACTCGTGGTTATGAGAATAATACAACAGAACGTCAAGGCGGTTCATTAGGCTTTGGGGCTCTGACATTACTTGGTTTGTTTGGTTTCATGCGTAAACGTAGTAAATAACATCCATTGATGATAATTAGCCCGAAGTCACAATCTTAGACTTCGGGTTTTTTTATACTTGAATAAAGTGAAAAGTTGTCCGATTCTTAAAGTGTCATCATGAAATGTTCGTGATGAACCCTAATGGAAAATAATAGGGTATGAGTAGTAAAGTAGTACATTTTTGAAGTATACAGACTTACATCTATGAGGACTGAACTATGAAGAGACAAAAGCGTGATCGTTTAGAGCGAGCACAATCACAAGGGTATAAAGCGGGTATTAATGGCCGCTCATCAGAAAACTGCCCATATCAAACAATGGATGCTCGCTCATGCTGGCTTGGTGGCTGGCGAGACGCTAGAGATGACAAACAGTCCGGTTTGTTTAAATAACACGGTAGAATTTAAGACTAAAGCCTCTATTTGAGGCTTTAGTTATATTTAAGGTATTAAACTAGTTACACTAACGCACTAACGCACTATAACTTAATTATATATTCCAAAAATAAAGCTAGCATAGTGCTAGCTTTAAGTAATGCAATCAATAACGATTTAATTAGAATGCAGACGTATCTTGGAAAAGGCCAACTTTTAAATCTTTTGCAACATAGATTTCTTTACCATCAACAAGAACGCGGCCATCAGCTAAACCCATTACCAATTTACGATTGATAACACGTTTAAAGTCGATTTCATACGTTACTTTTTTAGCAGTAGGGAGTACTTGTCCTGTGAATTTAACTTCACCAACACCAAGAGCTCGACCTTTACCTTGACCACCAACCCAACCAAGGAAGAAGCCAACAAGTTGCCACATCGCATCTAAACCAAGACAACCAGGCATTACTGGATCACCAGGGAAGTGACAATCAAAGAACCATAAGTCTGGAGTAATATCTAGTTCAGCGATAACTTTGCCTTTACCAAATAAACCTTCAGTTTCAGACATTAGTGGAATACGATCCATCATCAACATGTTTGGAGCTGGTAATTGTGGGCCATTTGGACCAAATAGTTCGCCACGGCTTGATGCTAGTAAATCTTCGCGATCATATGAACTAGGTTTGTTTTGCATTAAAGTATTACTCCTAAATAAGTTGTAGATATTCTAGCGAACACTTGTACGCTTATCAAGTCTGATCAGCTCTGGTTAAACCAGTTCTTAATACGACAAAATAGAGCAGAACATTGACTCGGATTATGCTCAACATCTTCAATGTGTTGGGCAATTAAAGAGAACATCGATTCATGTTCTTCAGATTGTAATGGTAAGCCCGTTAATAATTCAACAGCTTGCTCAACATGACTAATAGGATGAATTGTAAACTGTTTTTGCTCAACAGCTCGAATTACATCATCTGAAAGTACAAGATTAATTCCATTTGTTTGTGGGATAATAACACCTTGCTCTCCAGTTAACCCGCGTTTATCACATAGCTGAAAGAAGGCTTCAATTTTTTCATTTACACCGCCAATGGGTTGCACCATACCGAACTGATCAACCGATCCTGTTATCGCCAAACTTTGATTAATCGGCGTAATAGCGAGGGCACTAAGTAATGCACATAATTCAGCAAGACTTGCGCTATCCCCATCGACTTCACAATAAGATTGTTCGAAAACCATTGAAGCGGTAAAAGGCAATGGTTCATGTGTATCTAATTGGCTTAGTATATAAGCTTGCATAATTAACATGCCTTTCGCATGTAAATCACCACCTAACTCTACCTTTCGTTCAACATCCGATAACTCGCCATCACCAGGGTGAACAACACAAGAGATTCGGGATGGCTCACCATAAGAAATTGGATGACCAGGTACTGATACGACAGTCAGGCCGTTAATCTGCCCAATTTTTTGACCTTGAGTTTCAATATGAATATTTTGTTCTAAAATATCGTCTAAAGCTCGGGATGGTAAATAAGATTCTACGTAATATTTTGCTTCAAATGATTGTGTAAAATCATCAGCGCTAATATGTGTTTTTGATTCAGAAGCTAAAGAAGCATGCGCTAAAATAGAATTTAACCATAATAAACACAAATTAAGCCGAGTCTGATCTTCACATTCACGAGCACCTAGTTTGAGTAGGGGAAGCAACGCAGAGCCGTTTGCTAGTGGTAAATGATTATGCTTATTTGAAAGTGATTGAATTAGCAGCACATAATCAGTGACAGTGTCACTAGATAACTGTGTATCCAACTCATATTCAGAAAACATCGACATACCAGCGAGTAGATCGGGTTCTAATAGCTCAATTTCCCCTAAAAGTGCACGGTCACTAACAATAATTAGTTTAACATTCGCTGTTAAATAATGGATGTTAGTCATCGGTGATTTTGAATCACTCGCGGGGATAGCAACGGAATGGCCTTGCAGCAAACTTTTTAGGCGTGGCCATAAGTGAGGATTTGCAAGTAAAACACTTGGGGACATTACCAAAAAACCGCCGTCGGCTTTTTGTAATAAGCCCGTTTCTAACACATCACTTTTATTATGGTAAACACCAAAGAGCTCTGAGTCAGAAGCGCTTTCAACTATAATGACAGGAGGTGCTTCTGAATTTAATACGCGATTTTCAGCATTCAATATTAGCCAACTCGCTACATATTCACGATAAACGTGATTATCTAACGCATTGATTTGCAGAATGTTAACACCATTTATACGAGAAAAATCCGCTAAAGCTTGGGTTAACCTAGGCTGAAGAGAATAGGGTGATTGTGCGTCACTGACATGGGATAAATTCAATGTATCAAGAATGTTATCGTACTGAGGCTCGAGTAAAAATGGCGTGTCTAACTGCATGCTTACTTATATATAAAAAATAAAACTGATTATACATTACATAATTGCATACGTCTGATTTTTCAGTACTTACATTATCAATTAGATGAAGGTCTAATTATAGAGTGATTTTATTGAAGAATAGACAAAGTCGAGTTACACTGTCACCCAAATAATCCCCCTAACATTGAGTACTTGTCTATGAAATATCAACAACTTGAAAACTTGGAAGCTGGTTGGAAATGGATGTATTTATTTAATAAACATCGTATGGGGGAATCTATTACTTGTTATATCGATTCAAGTGAAGAACAACAGATGGTTAATGTCTTTTTAAAATTAGAACATGAACCGGTTCATGTTCTGGAATGGATTCAAAAACACATGAATCCGGATTTACAAAATAAGTTAAAACAAGCGATTAGAGCAAAAAGAAAGCGTCACTTTAACGCTGAACAAGAACATACACGTAAGAAGTCTATAGATTTAGATTATAGAGTATGGGAAAAGTTGTCTCTTAGAGCTCAAGACCTTGATTCAACACTCTCTGATACTATTGAGTATTTGCTAAGTGAGGCTTCTAGAACAGAAAAAGCAAGCCAAACAGTGTCATCATTAAAAGCGGATTTACATGAATTATTAAAATAAGATGTAAATCCACAATAGCCCTAAGGCACTATAACTTAACCATTTATATCAATCAAAAAGCTCGATCACGAGCTGGTTATTTTTTATAACCAAATTAGGCTCTGCTGATTTGATAAGTGATTCTTTAAGTTTATTAGCATTAAGCTTATAGGCTGGTTGATTTGATAATCCATAGCCAATAATTGAAATCGCCGGTTTTAAGAATGAACTTAACTCCGGAGATAATTGATTCGTTTTATCCTCAAACTTTTCCAATCGTAATGATTTTAAATAAATCTCACCTGATTCTTTACGGTATTCAGGAATCGCACTGAACTCTAAAACCAAGTCGAGAGTTTGGTTTGGTTCGCTCATCATTTGAATGTCAGCCGTCGTATTTGCATAAACACTGATTCGATCCTTATCAATACGTCCAATCTTAACATCGACATTATCAACATTCACTTGTGCGTATAATAAGCCTGGAATACCTACAGACTTATCGACATTAATTTCATCAGTTAGATAATCTGTCATTTCTTGTTCTGTAATCGAATAACTAGTGCAGCCAGATAAAGAGAGCACAAACAGGAAAGAAAATAATAACTTTAAATTTTTCATAGGGATAAATGCCTTAATAGATTTCATATATAATCGTGACAATGTAACAGTTAACTGGATGCGCGTAGTGTAACTTAAGAGCATCGAATTCTATAGCCGATAAGGTTATAAACTTAGGCATTTATTTTAGCTATAATAACAGTGCGTATTATATATCTTATGTTAAATAGAGTTTGAGGTTAATGTAATGGATCATCATCTACCTGCTTTCTCTACCCTATACCATCCCAATATTCATAACTAAGCTATTTAACTATAATCGTATTTACCATAAAATAGCTAATAATCATTAAATAATACTTCGTATTTATCTAGTGATTATTAGCCAAGCTTTAATGAATCTAAGATCAATTTTAATTCTTGTGCTCGTACTGGTTTCGAAATGAAATCATTCATACCAGCATCTATACATGTTTTCTTTTCTTCATTCATAGCATGTGCTGTTAATGCTAAGATTGGTAAATTATAACCTTTCGCTCTAATTTCTTTTGTCGCACTGATACCATCTTTTATTGGCATAGATACATCCATTAAAATTAGGTCGAAGTTCTGATGTTTGTTTTCTATCGCTTCAACTGCCATGCATCCATTATCGACTAACGTTATCTGATGTCCTTGACCTTCAAGAAGTAATTGAATGACCGCTTGATTTGCTTTGCTGTCTTCAGCAATAAGAATATTGAGTGTTCGAGTTGATTTATCAGTCACGTCATTATTATTTAAAGTAATACG
This sequence comes from Aliivibrio sp. SR45-2, assembly GCF_963890165.1. Taxonomy (NCBI): domain Bacteria; kingdom Pseudomonadati; phylum Pseudomonadota; class Gammaproteobacteria; order Vibrionales; family Vibrionaceae; genus Aliivibrio; species Aliivibrio sp. SR45-2. Next base: position 11,867 of record NZ_CAWPRC010000174.1, read on the forward strand.
TTTTGGACATTCTTTCGTTTCTTTAAATGGTAATGTTACGGTAAAAGTACTACCTTCATTAATGACACTTTTAACCGAAATAACACCATTCATTAGTTCAGTAAGTCGTTTTATTATAGATAAACCAAGTCCAGAACCACCGAATTGACGAGTAATTGAGCTGTCTGCTTGTACGAATGGCTGGAACAAGTTATTTAATACATCTTTAGATATACCAATTCCTGTATCCGTGATGGCTATCTTGGTTGAATTACACTCTGTTTGTGTAATATTTATCCATATAGATCCTTTTTTGGTGAATTTAACAGCGTTACCAACTAAGTTAAATATGATCTGCATGATTCTTGCTGCATCTGCTATTACGTAGTTAGGCACACTATGTGACACCGTAACAGTTAAATTTATTCCTTTATCTTTACTCTTTTCCTTGAAGTAATTCGTTGAATTAATAATAGTTTCTAATAAATCTATTGGTTGTTCATCTAAAACAAAAGTTCCAGCTTCTATCCTAGATATATCAAGAACGTCACTAATAATAGCCAGCAGAAGTTGTGCTGAAACCTCCATCTGATCAAGCCATTCGTATTGTTCTTTCGATAAAAGACTTTCGTTAAACACATCAACCATACCAAGGATTGCATTCAATGGTGTTCTTATTTCATGGCTCATCATAGCTAAAAATTGAGATTTAGCTTTATTGGCAGTTTCAGCTTCTTGTTTCGCTTTTTGTATTTGTTGAAGCCGTTTTTTTCTTATTGATATATCTTTAGCTGTTCCTCTGTAACCAATGAGTTGTCCAACGTCATCAAAATAAGGAGTACCACTAATGCTCATGCAAACTTGTTGTTTAAATATAGATGGCCACCATTCGAGTTCATCAAATGACTTAACCATTGATTTTGAAGATAAAATTTGAGATGTTGTTGGGTTATCATTGATTAGAGTTAATAAATTACGATCTGTGATAACAATGGTTCTAATGGTAGAGTCTGAAATATAAGTAAAATTAAAATCTAAATCAGTCTCCCAAAACCAATCCCCCGCAGATTCTGCAAAATCCTTAAAACGATCATTACTTAAATGCAATTCTTTGGTTTTAATATTAACTAATGAATGCAATCTGTCTTTGTAATCAATATCTATAATCGCACGCTCAACTAAAGGAATAAATCGCTGCATTTTTTCTTTAGTCGAAGATGAATACATACCAAACGTAGAACTCATTAGCATAATAATGGCATAACCAGAATGGGATTTAATACCAGTTAAAGATATAGATTCAAAATCAGATTGGATATGTTTTGGTATAAATGAAAAGTGTGGGTTATCACAAGGACTAAAAAGGACGATACTTTCATTATGACAAGCACGATAAAATAAATCGTTATATGCCCATGCTAATGAATTAAAGCGCTCATTAGTCGAGGCTAAAACTGTAAATTGTTCAATTTCAGAAGAAGAAGATAAAACGATGGCGTTGTCGAAGGGAACAAATTTTTTAACGACATCAAGTAATTCATTAAAAATATCCTGTTTGGTTTGAGCATCAGAGATAGCAGATAACCCACTTAAAATAGCTTCATTTTCTTTGTATAAATGCGCCTCTCTTTCTTTACTCCGTTTTAATTCTAATAATGCTTCCTGAAGCTGTTCTTTTTCCGTGTAGTCCTTCACTTTATTTATGCACCTAATAATGGAATAAAACAGCTGAAACCATCAAATTACCGTGGGCATTTTCACCACCAGTAAATCGACCTTGTTCGCCAAAAGTAAATGGACAAATATAAGAGGTATTGTGCATAGCATCATTTAGTGACTGGCAAACATCTGACATGTACATATTAATATGCATCATTGAGCCAGCGCAAAAAATATTTATCCCTCCAACAGGTTCAAATTTATCGTTTTTCATGCTGATGGCGGAATCAATCACTCTTTTAGGTCGAGAAATAATTTGCTCTGTATCACCTATCATTAGGAATAATTCTTCCCCTTCATTTATTTTAGCGAAGCACTCCATCCCTCCATCATGAGTAAATTTCACGGGATGAGCTAATTTAAAATAAGGTACAGAGTACATCGTTCCTGCTACTCTTCCCAGCGGGTATTGGGTCACTCGTTCTAACAGATTCTTAGTATCCCCAATTTGCATTGGTATTTCTGTCCATTCTTTATAAACATCAATAACCGGTTTATTATCAATTTCATATATTGTTCGGCCATTAGTTTTTGTCGCGATTCCTGATATCCCAGAGTTGGCATAACCCGAATGAAATGAATAAGAAACTTTACACGTTGGGTAAAATACAGAAATTGAAATACCTTGGTTTGTTGCACCCTGCTGAGTAAAAATAGACCAATTTCCCTTTGCATAATCATCCGCAGCAGAACCGCCAATTAATGGTACTGGTGTACCAAAAAATGCATCAATTGTTTCAATTATTTTTTCTTCATACCCTGGTGTTGCATGTAATAATATTAATGATGGCAACTCACCATATCTCGTGCTATCAGCAATTGCTTGATTTAAAACCTGCTTAGTTAACTGACTAATATCATGAGATTCACTTGGCAATTCCAGAATTCCAGTACCATAACTTCCTTTTACATCAGTTAATACCCATAATCCAAGAGATGAATGAGAAGAGAAACCATCATCCGTCATTACTCCTTTACATGAAGTACACCCATGTATTTTACTGTTAGGGAATTGCTCTTTTAAATAATCAAGAATCTTCTTACTATTATAATTCTCTGTGAAATAACAAAGAATGATACTTGGTGGTATGGTCGATATATTGAGTTGACTAACGCACTCTTTTATTGCTTCTGTTGAGTCATTTAATTGAGAAACACTGGTAATTATCTGCATAAATTGTCCAATTTTCATTACTTAATTATGCCATTCAAAGATAATTACCTGTGAATGCCTATTAAATAGGCATTTAAATTATAACCTATTGATATGTTTTATCTTTCTGAAGTAAATATCACACTTATGACTTGTTCGCCATTTGAGAAATTTACTTGCCATGTCATTTTATTGTGTGTGCATTGAGGCACAAAAGTTGAGTATGACATTTGCTGCTCAAGCTTGGTTGGTATTGTAAACTTTAGAGATCCCATTTGCATACCTACACTCGTCGCTTCTGCGATCCAGTTTGAATCTAAACCATCCGTTAACAATCTCAGCGCAGCATGTTGCATAATTGGTCTTTTTTCGACATCAATACTAACCTGTTTTCCGTCCACATTAAATGAACAATCTTGCTTTGATATATCGCATAAAGCGGTTGTTTTTATAGTTGATTTAATCGGATTGTTTTCTTCATAGGTAATTGTTCTCCATGTAAATGCTGAAATTAACACAACTAATAAGAATATAAGTTGAAATAAACGTGGGCCTGTTAACTTTTCTATCGCCATTAGTATAAAAACCTGTGTTATCTAGTTCAAAAAAAAAGAAAAAATGTTGCTTAACCGTAAACTTACTACGGGCATCAACTATGATTCATTTTTGAAGTGAAGTATCATTGACCCCGAAAACACTATTTTTGCATTAAAAAAGAATATTTCAAAATAAAAGGGTCACAAATCCAATTATTAAGAAGTTGAATTTTGGATGGTGTTGCGAACTTTGTTCGCGTTAAGGAAAGTAAAGTGTAGTTATAATAAAAAAGTGGAAGCATGCAATTATGAGCCAATTACAGCAGCATGAACAAAACTACAACTATACCGTTGTTCGTCAATTCACCTTAGTTACCATTCTATGGGGTATTGTTGGCATGGGTGTAGGTGTATTAATTGCCGCTCAATTAGTCTGGCCGCAACTGAATTTTGACACACCATGGCTTACGTATAGCCGTTTGCGTCCTCTGCATACTAATGCAGTGATTTTCGCATTCGGTACAAGTGCCCTATTTGCAACATCTTATTATGTTGTTCAGCGTACTTGTCAAACACGTTTGTTTGGTGGTCCATTAGTTGCGTTCACCTTCTGGGGATGGCAAGCAATTATCTTAGCAGCAGCAATTTCGTTGCCTCTAGGAATGACATCAGGTAAAGAATATGCAGAATTAGAGTGGCCGATCGATATCGCTATCACTCTAGTTTGGGTGGCTTATGCCATTGTATTCTTTGGAACTCTGTTTAAACGTAATACTTCTCATATTTACGTTGCAAACTGGTTCTTTGGGGCCTTCATTTTAACCGTTGCCGTTCTTCATATTGTGAATAGCCTTGCTGTTCCAGTATCACTGACTAAATCATATTCGATTTATTCTGGTGCGGTAGATGCGATGGTTCAATGGTGGTATGGCCATAATGCAGTAGGTTTCCTATTGACTGCTGGCTTCCTAGGAATGATGTACTATTTCGTACCAAAACAAGCAGAACGTCCAGTTTATTCTTACCGTTTATCTATTGTTCACTTCTGGGCATTAATATCACTTTATATCTGGGCTGGTCCTCACCACTTACATTATACCGCTCTACCTGACTGGACTCAGTCTTTAGGTATGGTGATGTCATTGGTTCTATTCGCACCGTCTTGGGGCGGGATGATCAATGGTATAATGACGTTATCTGGTGCTTGGCATAAACTACGTTATGACCCTATCCTTCGATTCTTAGTCGTTTCTTTATCGTTCTATGGTATGTCTACCTTTGAAGGTCCGATGATGGCGATTAAATCAGTTAACGCACTCTCTCATTATACTGACTGGACTATCGGTCATGTTCATTCTGGTGCGTTAGGTTGGGTTGCTATGGTAACGATTGGTTCACTGTACCACTTAATTCCTAAACTATTTGGTCAAGAGCGCATGTACTCTGTATCACTCATCAATGTTCATTTTTGGTTAGCGACAATTGGTACTGTTCTTTATATCGTGGCAATGTGGATTTCAGGTGTAATGCAAGGTCTAATGTGGCGTGCAGTTAACGCTGATGGCACATTAACGTATAGCTTTGTTGAATCATTAGAAGCCTCTTACCCATTCTATTTCGTTCGTTTTGTTGGTGGTTTAATCTTCCTTTCAGGTATGTTCCTACTTGCATATAATGCATATAAGACCATTTCTTCACCGAAGAATAGCCTAAAAGCAATTCCTCAACCGGCACAATAAGGAGACCAGATTATGAGTTCTAATCGTCATGAAATCATAGAAAAAAATGTTGGCCTTCTAGCCGTTTTGGTTGTTGTTGCTATCAGTTTTGGTGCATTAGTTGAAATCACCCCACTGATTTTCCAAAAGCAAACCACTGAGCCTGTTGATAATTTACGTGTATACACGCCACTAGAAATGGAAGGTCGTGATATTTATATTCGTGAAGGTTGTAACGTATGTCACAGCCAGATGATCCGACCATTCCGTGCAGAAACGGAACGTTACGGTCATTATTCTGTTGCGGGTGAAAGCGTTTGGGAGCATCCATTCTTATGGGGTTCAAAACGTACAGGCCCCGATCTAGCTCGTGTCGGTGAGCGTTATTCTGATGAATGGCATCGAGTTCATTTAATGAACCCTCGTGATGTAGTTCCAGAATCAAACATGCCGGGCTTCCCTTGGTTAGCCGAAAACGTGCTTGATGGTGAATTAACATCGAAGAAAATTGCTATTTTCCGTAATAATTTTGGTGTGCCATACACTGAAGAAGATGTAAAAAATGCATCTGACGCAGTCAAAGGCAAGACAGAGATGGATGCGCTTATTGCTTATCTTCAATCTCTTGGTCACGCAATGAAGTAAGGAGGTCCACATGGACGCTGGAACTATTCATGCAATTTGGACTGTCATTCTGTTTTTCAGCATGATGGGTATTATTTTCTGGGCATACAGTAAACGTCAAACGACTCGCTTTGAAGAAGCGGCAAATTTGGTTTTTGCTGATGAGCAAGAAGATACTTCAAGCCAAAATAAGACAGGAGTTGATAAAGAATGAGTACTTTTTGGAGCCTCTGGATAAGTGTTATTACCATTGGTACGTTAATTGGTTGTGGTTTACTTCTTCGTTTCTGTTTGAAAAATACAACAGGAATTAAAGAAGGTGACGACATGGGTCACGAATACGATGGTATCCGTGAGCTAAACAACCCGTTACCAAAATGGTGGGCTTACATGTTTTGGGCCACCATCGCTTTTGCAGTGGTCTATTTAATTCTTTACCCAGGATTAGGTAATTTTAAAGGCGTATTAGGCTGGACAAGCTCAGATCAAACGGTTCGTAATGTTGAAGAGTCAAGAGTATCTATTGCTCGTGCTCATAAAGACAAAACGCTGGATCAATTTGCTCGTGAACTTGATGAAGCCAATACTAATTTTGGTGAAACATTCTCAAAACTTGCCTATAAGCCAGGAACTTCAGAGTTCCGAGCAATAGAAGAAATTGCTCATGATGATGAAGCCAGAAAAGTAGGTCAACGTTTGTTCCTACAGAACTGTTCTCAATGTCATGGTTCAGATGCAAGAGGCATGAGTGGTTTCCCTAACTTAACCGATACTGCATGGTTATATGGTGGAGAACCACAAGCAATCAAAACGACGATTATGAATGGTCGTGTTGGTAACATGCCTGCTTGGGGTGATGCTTTAGGTAAAGATGGTGTTAAAGAAGTAGTCAGCTACACACTTAGCCTATCTGGTCGTAAAGTGAATGTAAAAGAAGCGGCTGCAGGTAAACAACGATTTATCGTTTGTGCTGCATGTCATGGTACAGATGGTAAAGGTAACCCTGCTTTGGGTGCTCCAGATCTAACTGACCATGATTGGCTGTTTGGTGACTCACGCGCTGCTGTAACAGAAACAGTAACAAATGGTCGTCAAGGCGTAATGCCGGCATGGAAAAATGTATTAGGTGAAGAGAAAGTACAACTTCTTGCCGCATACGTCTGGAGCCTAAGCAACAATAAATAAAAAGACAGCCCCTGAATGTATATATTCAGGGGCTTTTTATTTTTTAATACACGCTTTAATAGGAATCATTATATGACTCAACCTCAACCTTGGTATAAGCAGTTTTGGCCTTGGTTTCTCATCATTCTTCCAGGCACCGTTGTCGTTGCTTGTATCACTACTTTCGTCCTTTTTGTTCACAATGATGTCGATTTAGTTGCTGAAGATTATTATAAAAAAGGCAAAGCAATTAACGTTGATCTTTCTAAGATAAAAGTCGCTCAAAACCTCTCGATTTTCGCTAAAGTACGCGATCTTGGTGATACAATTGAAATTCAATTAGATAAAGGAAAATTGGAACATAACCCTGCTATTAAAGCTATTTTTACTCATAGAACATTACCAGATCGAGATTTCTCAAAAATACTCACATCTGATGCAAAAAGCATTTATCGCATTCAATTAGATGAACCATTAACGGGTCCCTGGTTTATTGAACTATTACCACATGATAGTTCGTGGATGATCCAAGGTCGCATCAATTTCCCTACCGTAGACTTTTTTCCTTTAGGTAAATAAAACCATATGTCAAAGGATTGTTACCATTGCAATGAGCCTGTTCCTACAGGCTCTTCTTTTCAAGTTGATATATTAGGTCAAAAGCGAGATATGTGTTGCCCAGGCTGTGAATCAGTAGCGCAAACAATCATCGATAATGGCTTATCTTCTTATTATCAATATCGTACAGCACCGGCAGATAAAGCCAATTTAGTCCCAGATCAATTAAAAGCACTTGAGCATTATGATCACAAAGAAATTCAAAAAGAATTCGTAAGAACAACTGAAAACAACAAAGAAGTGACACTGTCACTTGATGGCGTGTCTTGCGCCGCTTGTGCTTGGTTGATTGAAAAACAATTAGCGAAAGCAAAAGGAATTCATCAAATAACCATTAATACGTCAACTCATCGAGCATTATTAAGTTGGGATCCGAAAGAAACAGAATTAAGCACACTATTAACGTTAATCCACCAATTGGGTTATAAGGCGGCACCATTTGAAGCCGATAAACAAGAAGAAGAATACCATCGCTCAATGAAACAATACCTGTATCGTTTAGGTATTGCAGGATTAGCTACCATGCAGGTGATGATGCTCGCTGTCGCGCTGTATCTCGAAGTTTTTGGGGACTTAGACCCTGAATTTAGAAACTATTTACGATACGTTAGTTTAGTTTTTGCAACACCAGTTATGCTTTATTCTGCATTGCCTTTCTATATGAATGCATGGCGTAGCCTTAAAGCCCGAACACTTGGGATGGACGTTCCGGTCTCTATTGCGATGTTATTTGCCTACTTTGCCAGTGTTGTCGCGACGGTAACAGAAAAAGGTGAAGTATTTTTTGAATCTGTCGCTATGTTTACTTTTTTCTTGTTGCTTGGTCGATTTCTTGAAATGCGGGCACGACGCAAAGCAGCTGCAATTACAGGGAATCTATTAAAATTAGTCCCAGTCATGGCAACCCTACAATCAGGAAAAAGAGTTCCTGCCAGAACATTAGATATTGATGATATTGTTATTGTTCCTCCAGGTGAGCATTTACCCGCTGATGGCGTAGTAATCTCAGGATGTAGTGCAATTGATGAATCAATGTTTACTGGTGAATCCATGCCTGTAGCTAAGAATGAATCAGACCCTGTTTTTTCTGGCACGATCAATGGTGATGGCAATTTAACGGTTCGAGTAACCAAAACCAAAGCAGATTCATTAATTTCTACCATCGTAAAATTACAAGATGAAGCTCAAATGTCGAAGCCAAAAGTCGCAGAAATTGCAGATTTAATCGCTAGATATTTTGTTGCGGGTATTCTGATTATTTCTGCATTTACTTGGTTCTATTGGCATGAAACAAAACCTGATGATGCCTTTTGGATCATGTTGTCAGTTTTAGTCGCAACCTGTCCGTGTGCACTTTCTTTAGCAACACCAACAGCAATCACTTGTTCTACTTCTCGTCTTGCGCAGCTTGGATTAATGTTACGTCGAGGGCACGTATTAGAAACCCTCTGTAAAGTAAATCGCTTAGTGATTGATAAGACAGGGACCTTGACCGAAGGAAACGTTCAATTAACTCATATACATTGCTTTACCGACGTCACAGAAAAAGAAAGTAAAACGTTAGCCGCAGAGCTTGAGTCTTTTGCAAATCACCCTATTGCTCGTGCTTTCTCTGAATTTAGAGATCCAAATAAAAGTCATTTCGACCGCGTAGAAAATATCATAGGCTCTGGTCTTATTGGTTATTCAGGCAGTGATGAATGGAAGATCGGTCATCACCAATTTACTTGTCCAAAAGCCACATTAGAAAATAAGCAAAATTACCAAGTATGGTTATCTAAAAATAATTGCCCTATTGCGGCTTTTTCTTTAAATGATCCGATTCGAAAAGAAAGTTATGAATTCATTCAATCTCTTCATGCTTTAAACATTAAAATTACCATGTTAACAGGTGATAATAGCTCGGCTGTTGCGAAAGTGGCTAAAGAATTAAATATTGATACCGTTATCTCTGGTGTATCACCAAAAGGGAAATTAGATTATCTAACCTCACTACCAAAAAATGAAGTCTCTCTAATGGTTGGCGATGGTATAAATGATGCCCCTACACTCGCAGGTGCCCACCTTTCCATTGCTATGGGCTCAGGCACTGATGTCGCAAAAGCATCCGCCGATATGATATTGATCGGTGATAACCTCACTCGTTTAATCGAAGCACGAACATTAGCGATTAAAACACGTAAGATTATTCGCGAAAACTTAGCATGGGCATTAGGTTATAATGCCATAATTTTGCCATTAGCCGTTATGGGTCTTGTTGCACCTTATATTGCCGTTGTCGGTATGTCAGCAAGCTCTATTATCGTTGTTTCCAACTCTTTAAGGTTATTGAAAAATGGCTAGTTTGTATTTATTAATTCCTATCGCAATACTGCTTGTCTGTGTTGCTGTTGCTATATTCATTTGGGCGGTAAAAAGTGATCAATTTGAAGATCTTGACCGTCAAGGATCTCAAATCCTCTTTGATGAAGATATTCAAATAAAGAAAGATGACCATGAACAGTGATTTTATTGGTGCGTTTATTATTGGTTTAATGGGCGCAGGACACTGCATTGGTATGTGCGGAGGAATATCGGCTGTAATATCAATGGGTTCAGATGGTAATAAATACCCTAGATGGAGCTTTATCTTATTATATAATCTTGGAAGAATAAGTTCTTATGGTATTTTCGGGTTTATTGTTGGCGGGATATTTGTATCTATTGCACAAACAAGTTCAAGTTATAGTGCGCTAGTTTACTTGCGGGTGTTTGCTGGCATAATGATGTGTCTGTTAGCGCTATACATCGCTAATTGGTGGAAAGGCATTGTTTATATTGAAGTAATAGGGAAAAAATTATGGCAATTTATCTCCCCTTTAACAAAACCATTATTACCTTTAAAATCCCCTTTCCATGCTATTCCATTTGGGTTTCTATGGGGCTGGTTACCTTGTGGATTAGTCTATTCAACACTCACTTGGGCCGCGGTTTCAGGAAGTGCTCTCAATGGCGCATTGGTTATGATGGCATTTGGTTTAGGTACCTTACCTGCCATGTTTCTTGTTGGTATTGGTGCTCAAACCCTAAAAACATGGCTAAATCATAAACTAACCCGAAACGTAGGGGGTTTATTGCTTTTAGCTTATGGACTTCAAACGATATATGTTGCGCTAGATCAACTCCGCTAATTATATTTTTTTTGCATTGTTTTGTATTTATGCTACCACTTTAGGACTGGTTGATGCTAAAATTGACTTATATCAATTATAAGAGCATTGAATGAGATGATGTCAGATAACTCAGCAAACAAACGAATTCAATCAGGTGGGTGTGCTATTCACTGTCAAGATTGCAGTATCAGTCAATTATGTATACCGTTCACATTAAATGAATCGGAATTAGATCAGCTAGATGAAATCATCGAGCGCAAAAAACCGATTCAAAAAGGCCAAGAACTGTTTAAAGCGGGTGATGAACTAAAATCACTGTATGCAATTCGTTCAGGTACAATCAAGAGCTACACCATTACTGAACAAGGTGATGAGCAAATTACCGCTTTTCATTTAGCGGGTGATTTGGTTGGTTTTGATGCGATTACTGATGCTGAACACCCAAGCTTTGCTCAAGCACTTGAAACATCAATGGTATGTGAAATACCTTATGAAATTTTAGATGACCTTTCAGGTAAAATGCCTAAGCTCCGTCAACAAATTATGCGTTTAATGAGTAATGAAATTAAAGGTGACCAAGAAATGATCCTTCTGCTTTCTAAAAAGAACGCAGAAGAGCGCTTAGCGGCTTTCTTGTTTAACTTATCGACTCGTTTCCACCAACGTGGTTTTTCACCTCGAGAATTCCGTCTTACTATGACTCGCGGTGATATTGGTAACTACCTTGGCCTAACCGTAGAAACAATCAGTCGCCTACTTGGCCGCTTTCAAAAAACAGAAATGTTAACGGTAAAAGGCAAGTATATAACCATCAATGATCATGATGCATTAGCCGAACTTGCAGGTTCAGTTAAAGCAATAAAATAGCCTCTGTTATTTTGAAACACATCTCATAGTGAGGCACTTCTCTTTGAAGTACCTCACTTTTTTATATCTAATTCCCCCTAATACTCTCCCTACCTGCTAAAATTAAATTAACAATTCTATTTATGAATTTGGTTTTTACCAAGGAGGTTATTATGAACCGCTATCGTAAAATACTCGTTGCAGCGATCATTGATCAAGAGAAACAACCCGCTCTTGAACGCGCATTAGATTTAGCAAATAGAAGTACGAAATCGACAGATATTACCCTTTTTTGTACTATCTATGATTTCTCTTATGAAATGACATCCATGCTCTCTCCAGAAGAGCGCACCGCCATGCGTAATGGTGTCGTATCTCAAAAAGTGACGTTTCTTAACTCTCTAGTGTCGTCATACACACTCGCAGAGCATATAACAATAAAAGTAAAAGTCCTTTGGCATAATCGGCCCTATGAAGCCATCATTAATGAAATATTTGACGACAAATACGATATATTAATAAAAGCGACCAGAGAACACGCTAAGTTAGAGACCGTTTTCTTTACTCCGACTGATTGGCATTTATTGCGAAAATCGCCAATTCCAGTTCTACTAGTTAAAGAGCGCTCATGGCCTGAAAATGGCAATATTCTAGCGTCAGTACATGTCGGTTCTGAAAATCCAACACATATAAAACTTAATGATAAAATGGTTGAAGAAGCACAATATTTCGCTGAAGTCTTAAATGCTACGCCTCATTTAGTTAACGCCTATCCATCAACACCACCATCAATTCATGTTGAATTACCTGAATTTGATAGTGTTCATTACAAAGATGCGATACGTGGTTATCACCTAACTGAAATGAAAGCACTAAGACAAAGATACGGCATCCCAGAAGAGCAAACCCATGTTTATGAAGGGCCAACTGAAGATGTCATATCCGAAGTCGAAGATGAGCTGCATGCTGAACTTGTTATTTTAGGAACCACAGGGCGAACAGGTTTGTCCGCTATTTTTATTGGTAACACCGCAGAGAACACACTTGCGTTACTAAATAGTGATATTTTGGCACTGAAACCAGAAGGTTATATTAGCCCTCTTGACCCAAATAACTAACCTTAAAAATAAGCATAACTAGGGCGATATATATCGCCCTTTTCTTTATTTTATACGCAGTAAACCAATAAACTAATTCCCTCCAAACCTCGCTTATTCGTATTCTTTGGGTATAATACCCGCCTTATCCGTTCCATGAGTCGATTAGAGTAAGTAATGAGCGAATTAACCAAAGCGCAGCAACAAAATTTCACTAAGCTTCAGAAAAAAATCCGTCGTAATACAGGTAAAGCTATTGCCGATTACAACATGATTGAAGATGGCGACCGTATTATGGTTTGTCTATCTGGTGGTAAAGACAGCTTTACCATGCTTGATATTCTTATCGGCTTAAAGAAAAGTGCGCCAATCTCATTTGATCTAATCGCTGTAAACCTAGACCAAAAACAACCTGGTTTCCCTACTCATATTTTACCTGAGTACTTAGATACATTAGGGGTTGAATACCGAGTTGTTGAAGAAGATACCTACTCAATTGTTCAAGATAAATTGATTGAAGGTAAAACGACTTGTTCTTTATGCTCACGCTTACGTCGTGGTATTTTGTATCGTACAGCAAAAGAACTGGGGGCAACGAAAATTGCACTTGGTCACCACCGTGATGACATATTAGAAACGATGTTCTTAAACATGTTTTACGGCGGAAAACTGAAAGGCATGCCGCCAAAACTAGTGTCAGATAATGGCGAACACGTCGTGATTCGCCCACTGGCTTATTGTCGTGAAAAAGACATCATTAAATATGCTGACCTAGCTGACTACCCTATTATTCCATGTAATCTTTGTGGATCTCAACCTAACATGCAACGCCAAAACATTAAGCAAATGCTAAATACATGGGATACACAGTTCCCAGGACGTATTGAATCGATGTTTACAGCAATGCAAAACGTTGTACCAAGTCACCTTGCTGATTTTAATACTTTTGACTTTAAGAGCATTAATCGAGATTCAGGCGTGATCAATGGTGGTGACATTGGTTTTGATAAAGAAGAAATGCCAGTACAGCCCGTTGATATTGATGATGCAGTTACAGAGTTCGACCCATCATTAAAATTAGATGTTGTGAACGTACAATAACGTTAAACCTTTGATACAAAAATAAAAAAATGGCGCTACTTTTAAATAAGTAGCGCCATTTTTATTTAAATAAACTACTTAACAAGCCAAGGAATCACTTTCAGAGGCACCGCAGGCAAACTGAACGTAACATCATCAGAAAAAGCACTTAACTCTATTGTTGCTTTCCCATCTTTAGTCGCAATAGATGTTCCGTCCGACGCCTTAATTGGTAACGTTACTTTGTCATTAAAAACAAAACTAACACCTTCAACCTTTGGCATAAAGTATTTAGAAAACATGCCACCAATATCAGAAAGCATCGCATCCATTTGAATGGTTAATAAGGACAATTCTTTTGCACTCACCTTTTTTTCAAACGTTTTGTTTGCTAATACTTCCATTGAAATATCGCATTGCTTCCCTTCTTCAGTTTGAATATAAACCAAAGGATTCGCCGATTTAAGATTGGTGTCGAGCGGAAGAGGTAATTCTTGATTTACAGGAATAGTGAATTCTTCATAATGCTCTTCTTTTGCCATCCATGCTTTTGTGATCTGGCATGCTTTACCTGTTTGAGTATCATTAAAGAATAAAGCCATACGTACATCTTCGTGGCCTTCTTTTTGATTCACTTTCAACTGATAATACAATTTACTGTAAGTAAATCGATATTGTTCAGCCTGAGCTGGCAGAGTAAAACACAACAGCGACAATAACGTCGTTGTCACACCAATCCATTTTTTCATTTTATCTCCAATATTGACTATTATGGCGAATCATCGTTTGGATTTCTTCGACATACGCTTCACCGCGCTCAGAATAACGAATTAATCCTTTTGCTAATACTGTCGCTTGTTGCTCATCAGTGAGCGGTTCGGTTGACTTATGCAATTCAAGACGAATAACACGTAATTCTTTATACGCGTTATTGCGATTTACATTCATAAAATAAGCATGTACTGCAGCCTGAGATGAATCGAATTTAGCGACTTCATGTGCAGCACCTTCATTACGT
>NZ_CAWPRC010000175.1:0-25158 GCF_963890165.1 Aliivibrio sp. SR45-2
AAAAACTCTCATCACGATTACGAACTCGTAATGCGCCACCACACGCAATCACATTAGGATTTGAAAACGATTTTGCAAACCGCAGTGCAACATCATTATCAAACGACGTATCACCATCGACATTAATCACAAGATCGTTTTTTGCTTCTGCTAATCCTGCATTTAAGGTTGAGACTCGTCCTCCCCTTTGCCATTTAGGCAATACTTTTAATGTTCTGTTTTCTCTCGATTGATGTCTGTAAACCCCATTTAACGCCGCATGATAAGTCGTTGGGTTCTGTTTCGCCCCATCAACAACGATCAATATTTCAATTTCACCGGGGTATATTTGTTCAGCAAGTGTATCAATCGTTTGGGTAATCCCATCACCTTCGCTATAGCAAGTGATCACAAAGCTTATGGATGGCGACACATTAGCTACCGAATGATTATCACGCCAAGACCAGCGTAAAACACCAATAAAAACAAACAACATTAGCGGGACTTCAACAACCAACATGATGGGTATAAACGTAAGAATAAGTTCCCAATACGCGCCAAGTGTCCCCGTAATGGTATGAAGCACATATTGAAACTCACCCATGAGCTATGGCCTCAAAATGCGTGGCTAACCATCCTGAAGCATTGTTATGTAATTGCTTGTCAGGCAAAGACCAGATATACACATTAAGATCAATCAGATCCGACTCAATGCTATCCGCAATACCTTTAATTTTATGTTCAATAATCGGACTGGAATCTGTCGGTGTCATTGGCATGAGAAGTAACAATATCTCATTGTCATACTGGCAACAAATGTCGGTATCTCTTAAAATCCCATTAAAATTATTTGATATTGTATCAATCAATTGCAACCGTTTAATTTCACCAAATTGATGAGTATAGTTTTCTATCCCTGACACTTTCACGCCGAGTAAAACATGACTTTGTTCATGCCTAAGCGCTAATTTATTAATCCAAACAAGTAAGTTATGAAATGATGTTTTATCGATCAAACCATTGAGTGTTAACTCTTGTTCTACAGCTCGTCTTCCATACATCATTAAATTACTCACTTGCTCTCCTATTTTAAATTCGTGAATTGGACGAACCACTAAGTCATTAACTTCATTGACAACAAAGCAAGATAAACAACGAACTCTCACGACAGATTCAGAGAAAGATAAATGACAATCACCACAATGATAGCGCTCTAATGGTCTATCGTAATCCACACCAATATGACGTAATTTAGTGAAACAATTAGAACATTCTAGTTTCTCTTTTTTGGTGAAACTTTCTTCCTTATCGATATGACCACATGTAAAACAATGCAGAGAAATGATTTCATCAATATTTGTGCTTTTGCATGCGGGACAAGTCTCAATGTAATTCAAATGCCCACTATTGCATGACGGACATAATCTAATTTTATCGAGTGTTTTTTCTTTCTCTAGATACCCCATTTTGTCTGCTAATTGAAGATAATGATAAGGACTGTCCTCTACTTTTGAATAACAATTAAATAAAGGATAGTTATAAATCGCTTGTTGATCACTTTGGCATATTGGAGATAAACGGCGATGAGGAGCTAACCACAACCACGCAAGTAATTTATCCGCAGGTTCCTTTTGAATTAAGGTGAGCTTCTCTTGATGTAATACCCAACGATCTTGGTAATTAAACGGATTCCAAATACCATCAGATAAATATGGACTCAATAAACTCTCTTGCAATACATACAAAAGTCCATTCCAAATCGGTAAATGAGTATGTAAATACAGTAAGGCGTTATTTTGATCTTTAGGAGATAACGATAGGATGCAAATCGCAGGGGTTTCTAGTGCCAATTCTTCAATGCTATTAACATAAACAAAGTTAATCTCATTTTTATTGATCGGAATATCGTTACCGACAACATAAATAAGTGCTTCATTATTAACTTTTGAATTCATACTATTACCTCATAAAATAAGACAATATGTAGGTAATTCCTTTACCGTTCATCGTTTAATTATAGCTACACTTTCTCTTTTCACATAAAAAAGGCCCCTAATAATTAGAAGCCTTTGTATAAATCAAACGGCCTTACTTCGCGCTGAGTACCGCAGCTGGGTGCAATTGACTTGCTTTTCTGGCTGGATACCATGTCGCAATTGAACTTAATAGAATCGCGGTACAAGTTACAATAGCCACATCGCTCCACACTAATTGTGAAGGTAAGAAATCAACAAAATAGATATCACCCGATAAGAATTGATGACCAACTAAAGATTCAAGCCCTTTAATCATTGGCGTTAAATTCAATGCAACTAATGATCCCAACAAGGAGCCTGCGATACTCCCCGTCACACCAGAGAAGATACCTTGGCAGACAAAGATGCGTTTAATTAACCCATCGGTTGCTCCCATTGTTCTTAAAATAGCGATGTCGCCAGAGCGATCTTTTACTGCCATCATTAACGTCGAGACGATATTAAAACAAGCCACCCCAATAACTAAAACCATCACAAGGTACATGATTGAGCGTACAAGTTGAATATCTCGGTATAGATAACCATATTTTTGAATCCAGCTACGTAAATACACATATTCGGTTAGTGTTCCGCCCACTTCTCTTACTATGTCTTGTGCTTCTAATACATCATTCACCTGCAAAGAAACACCAGAAA
The DNA here is from genome assembly GCF_963890165.1 of Aliivibrio sp. SR45-2. NCBI lineage: Bacteria > Pseudomonadati > Pseudomonadota > Gammaproteobacteria > Vibrionales > Vibrionaceae > Aliivibrio > Aliivibrio sp. SR45-2. The sequence continues at coordinate 2,652 of NZ_CAWPRC010000175.1, forward strand.
CGGCTTTACCTAAATTAATGTATTGTTGTGCATCTTGCAGAGGAATAATCGCTAAACCGTGATCAACTTGCCCACCAAGTGACAATAATCCCACAACTTGCAAACGTTGACGCTTTGGTGAACGCAATTGCTTATCGCTGTTCTCGTCAGGGATCAACGCCGTGATCCAATCTCCAACATTAACGTTTAAGGTATCAGCAACGCCTTTCCCTAAAATCACACTTTGCTTATGCGCGGAAAACGACTCCCAAGCCCCTTTATTAATGTATTCAGGTAACTTAGATACTGAAGTTTCCAAGACAGGATCAACCCCTCTCACTTCAACCGCTTTTAATTTACTGCCTCTTTCTAATAACGCAGTAAAACGAACATAAGGTGCGGCCCCTATCACTTTAGGGTGCCGCTTGGCTTGCTGCATCATAGTTTGCCAATCTGTGATCGGTTTTTTTACCCCTTCAAGCTCAGCATGAGGAATAACCGACAACACTCGATTCTGCAACTCTCGTTCAAATCCATTCATGGCAGAAAGACCAATAATGATCACCGCCACGCCAATCGCAATGCCTAGCGTTGAAGAGATTGAAATGAACGACACCATTTTATTGCGTTGCTTTGCTCGAGCAAAACGACCTCCAATAAAGAGAGAAAGCGGAGAGAACATTACGCCTCCTGGTCTTGAACTAGATTAGAGCGAACCGTTTCAGTAATAAAACGTCCATCTTGCATACTTAATTGCTTATCCAATTTAGCAGCCAAAGCCGTATCATGAGTAACCACTAAAAATGCAGTGCCTGACTCTTGATTCAACTCACGCATGAGATTGTAAATATCCAATGCCGTTTGATGGTCCAAGTTACCGGTAGGTTCATCAGCTAATACCAGAGCAGGTTTATTCACTAAGGCACGTGCAATCGCAACACGTTGGCGTTCACCACCAGAAAGTTCAGATGGACGGTGCTCAATACGATGAGCAAGGCCCACTTTTTCAAGCAATTTTGTCGCTCTTTTCGTTGCTTCTTTCTTATTAATACCACCGATTAATAACGGCATCGCTACATTCTCTAGTGCACTGAAATCAGAAAGAAGGTGATGAAATTGATACACAAACCCAATATGTTGGTTACGGATTTTTGCTTGCTTATTTGCACTCAATTTCGTTAATTCATTGCCTTGGAAATACACCGTACCCGCAGTAGGATCATCAAGCGCACCAAGAATGTGAAGTAATGTACTTTTACCGGAACCTGACGAACCAACAATCGCAACTAATTCGCTTTCATTAATTTGAAAATCAACGCCTTTAAGCACTTCCGTTTCCATCGTGCCTTCTTGGTAAACCTTACGAATACCCTGACAAACTAATAATGGGTTACTCATATCTTAATGCCTCTGCTGGTTGTACGACTGCCGCTCGATAAGATGGGAATACGGTCGCTAATAAACTTAATAAAATGGCTAGAATAATGACTACACACACTTGTAATGGTTCAACCTCTGCTGGTAAAGAACCACCAACAGTAAATAAAGATAACCCAAATGTAGAAAGGATAACATTTATGTTACTGGCAAATAATGCACCTAATGCACCACCAACAATCGATCCAATCACACCACTACTTGCGCCTTGCACCATAAAAATAGACAGCACTTGGTTACTTGTCATTCCTTGGGTTTTTAAAATTGCGACTTCCGCTTGTTTCTCCATCACCACCATAATAAGAGCGGAGATGATATTAAACGCGGCAATGGCAACAATCAGACCAAGCATTAAGCCCATCATATTTTTTTCCATTTTTACCGCTTGAAATAATTCACCGCGTTGATCGCGCCAATCACTCCATGTCATCTCGTTTTTTAGAGGCAATTTAGCCAATTCAGTGACTTGGAAGGGGTCATCGAAAAATAAACGCCATCCAGTAATATTGCCTTTTTTAAGCTTCATTAAACGCGCAGTGTCTTGAATATTTGCGACCATTAACTGACCATCAACATCCGAGCCCGTATTGAATACACCCACCACTTTAAAATTGCGCTGGCTAGGAATTCGACCTAAAGGTGTATATTGACTGGCGTTAGTTACCATTATTCGCACCGTATCACCGTAACGAACATTTAATTCACGAGCCAACTTCGAGCCAAGAAATATACCGTATTCTCCTGCCGCCAATTGACGGATATTGCCAGAAATTAATTCATAGGCAATAGGATCATATTCATCTGGGTCAATACCAACAAGCATGCCGGCGCTTAAACCTTTCGCACTTTGAATAATCGCTTCCCCTCGAACGACTGGCGTAACTTGAGTCACATGGGGCAAACTTGCCACGTAATTTCGGTCATCATCCGATGGGATAATTTGATCGCTTTCATTTGAAATAACCGCTTGAGGTAACACCCCTAAAATACGATCTTTAAGTTGTCCTTCAAACCCATTCATAACCGACAATACGGTCACCAAAGATAACACGCCAATCGTGATACCTGCGGTTGACATATAAGAGATAAAACGACTGAACCTATCGCCAGAACGTCCTCTTAAATATCGTAATCCTATAAATACTGATACTGGATGAAACATAAATTCTCTCAATCACACTTAGAATAGTGATAATAATGGGTATACCCAAGCAACTTAGGGGCACAGTCTATCACGTAAAATACTGGTATTTATTCCTTTTTTTACTATCTTACCTAAGATTAAACACTTGCTGATGCGCATTGACTTCGCCATAATCAGAGAATAATAAATAGAGGGTCGTTTATGTCACACAATGAATACTTTTCGGTTCACTATGATCTAACGATCAATGTAGAACCTCTTGCTGTAGATGATTCATTACCAAACATGGACACGTTTGAACGTGAAATCCCTGCGCCCTTTCGAGTCGCACAAGAATGCAGTGCACTTGATGATGTTTCAGAACGCGAACTTTCTTTCTTAAAACAAGATGATGGAAAGCGCCTTGCTAGCTACCTGAACAACCAAGACAAAAAACTAAACCTTCTTCTGTCTTACTTGTTAATTCAACAAGACAACAAAGATTATCGTTATAAAACCACCACGTTTGGCGCAAGTAAGTTTACTTTTGAAAGTAAAACACCACTAATTCAAGGCCAACACACACGTGTGAAATTGTTTTTAGAGCACCCACCAGCGGCAATTTATTGCTATGCAAGTGTGACACTATGCCAAGAAACAGACTCTGGATTTATGATTGAAATGAGCTACGATCGCCTACGCGATATTGATCAAGATTTGCTAATAAAAGCGGCGCTCTTTCAACAACAAAAAATCCTAAAACTTCGCGCTCAAGAACGCAACTTAACTTAATTATTGAATATCCTGATGCCTATTACTAATTTACTGTCATTATCATTACCAACAAAAGCCAATGATACCCGCTCTGTTGGTAATCTAACGGGCTCATCTCTTGCACTTGCTATTGCAGAGATAGAGCAACAACACACTGGTCCTATCGTGGTTGCGGTTACCGAGCCACAATTGGCGTTTCGTTTACAAAATGAAATTAACCAATTTAGCCAACAGTCTGTCGAAGTTTTTCCTGATTGGGAAACACTTCCTTATGACAGTTTCTCACCGCATCAGGACATTATTTCAGATCGCTTATCGCGCTTATATCATTTGCCTAAGCAGAAGAATGGCACGCTAATCGTTCCGGTAAGTACCTTATTGCAGCGACAATCACCACAATCTTTTCTGCACAAGCACGCCTTAGTAGTAAAAGTAGGTGATCATCTGTCGTTTGATAAACTCAAACTGCAATTAGAAAAATCAGGCTACTTGCACGTTGATCAAGTCATGAGTCATGGTGAATACGCAAGCCGAGGATCCATATTAGATTTATTCCCAATGGGGAATTCTCTGCCTTATCGTATCGACTTTTTTGATGATGAAATTGATACCATCCGTCAGTTTGACCCTGATAATCAACGCACGATTGAAGAAGTAAAATCAATCAATCTACTCCCTGCTCACGAATTCCCAACGGATGATGTAGCGATTGAAGATTTCCGTATTCGTTGGCGTCAGCGTTTTGATGCGCGCCGTGAACCAGAATCGGTTTATCAACAAATCAGTAAAGGGGCTTGGCCTGCTGGTATCGAATACTGGCAACCTCTGTTTTTTGATGAAACAGAAACCCTATTTGATTATCTACCAGACAACACGTTATTAGTGACGATTGGTGATATTGAAAAAGCCGCAGATGATTTCTTAGCGGATGCTGAATATCGTTACGAGCAACGTCGTGTTGATCCTCTTCGCCCTCTTCTTCCTGTGAATGAATTGTGGTTAAGAACGACCGATATGTTTGGCTTCTTCAAACACTATCCACGAATCAAATTAGCGAAAGAACCTGAGATTGAAAAAGCCGGTCGTTTTAATCCTGATTTATTAGAATTGCCTGAAATTGCTATTCAACATCAGAATAAAGAACCGTTTGCTCAATTCCGTCAGTTCTACGAAAAATTCAGTGGCCAAGTCATCTTCTCTGTTGAATCAGAAGGTCGCCGAGAAGCATTATTAGAATTATTAGCACGTATTAAGCTAAAACCTTCTATTTGTGATTCCTTAAAAGACGCCGTAGCGCATAATAACAAAGCGACATTAGTGATCGGTTCTGCTGAGCATGGTTTCATTCTTCAAAACCCATGTGTTGCCTTTATTTGTGAAAGTGACCTACTGGGTGAGCGCGTAATACAGCGTCGTCGACGTGGTGATAACAAAGCCGTTAATAGCAATACCATCATTCGTAACCTTGCTGAACTAAAAGTCGGTCAACCTGTCGTTCACTTAGATCACGGTATTGGTCGTTATATGGGGCTTCAAACATTAGATGTTGGTGATATGCCAGCTGAATACATGATGTTAGAGTACCTAAACGAAACGAAACTGTATGTTCCCGTGTCTTCACTTAATCTCATTAGCCGTTACTCAGCCGGCGCAGATGATTCTGCACCAATCAGTAAGCTAGGCAGTGATGCATGGGGCAAAGCTCGTCGTAAAGCCGCTGAGAAAGTCCGCGATGTAGCCGCAGAGCTATTGGATGTTTACGCCAAGCGCGCCATTAAACTTGGATTTGCCTTTAAACAAGATAAAGAAGCTTACGCTGATTTCAGATCAAGCTTTCCGTTTGAAGAAACGCACGACCAAGAAATTGCGATTAACGACGTTTTATCTGATATGTGCCAAGCAAAAGCAATGGATCGTCTAGTTTGTGGTGATGTTGGCTTTGGTAAAACAGAAGTCGCAATGCGTGCCGCGTTCTTAGCAACAAACAATGAAAAACAAGTGGCCGTATTAGTTCCTACTACCCTACTTGCTCAACAGCATTTTGAAAATTTCCGAGACCGTTTCGCTAACTTCCCTATTCGTGTGGAAGTATTATCTCGATTCAAATCAGCCAAAGAACAAAAAGAAATTTTAGCGGCAACTGCTGAAGGTAAAGTTGATATTCTGATCGGTACGCACAAATTATTACAAGACAGTATTAAATTTGATGATCTTGGTTTATTGGTTGTGGATGAAGAACACCGCTTTGGCGTTCGTCAAAAAGAAAAAGTAAAAGCAATGCGTTCGGATGTTGATATTCTGACCCTAACCGCGACGCCAATTCCAAGAACCTTGAACATGGCAATGAGTGGCATGCGAGATTTATCTATCATCGCAACGCCTCCAGCTCGTCGTTTAGCGATCAAAACCTTCGTGCGTGAAAAAGCCGATGATGTCATTAAAGAAGCGATTCTTCGTGAAATCAAACGTGGTGGCCAAGTCTATGTCTTACATAATAATGTAGAGACCATTGAAAGCGCGGCGAAAGACATTGAAAACCTGATCCCTGAAGCGCGAGTTACTTTGGCTCACGGTCAAATGCGTGAGCGTGAATTAGAGCGCATCATGGGTGATTTTTATCATCAACGTTTTAATGTTTTAGTCTGTACGACCATTATCGAAACCGGTATCGATGTTCCAACGGCCAATACCATTATTATGGAACGTGCCGATAAACTGGGTCTAGCGCAATTACACCAACTGCGTGGGCGTGTTGGTCGTTCTCACCACCAAGCGTATGCGTATTTACTAACGCCTCATCCAAAAGCACTAAGCAAAGATGCCGTTAAGCGTTTAGATGCTATCGCGTCTCTTGAAGACTTAGGAGCCGGTTTTACTCTAGCAACACACGATTTAGAAATCCGTGGTGCGGGTGAATTACTGGGTGATGGACAAAGTGGACAAATCCAATCCGTTGGTTTTACGCTTTACATGGAAATGCTAGAACAAGCCGTTGAAGCATTAAAAGAAGGCAAAGAGCCCTCTTTAGATGATTTATTACGAGAACAAACCGAGGTCGAATTACGTTTACCCGCGTTAATTCCAGAAGAATACATCCCAGATGTCAATACTCGACTGTCTCTCTATAAGCGTATTGCTAGTGTTTCAAGCAATGGCGAATTAGATGAGCTTAAAGTTGAAATCATTGACCGTTTTGGTTCTTTACCTGAAGCGGCGCAAACATTATTAATCAGCGCAGAAGTTAAAATGCTTGCTGCATCGATAAAAGTGAAGAAATTGGAAGCTCACGGCAATGGCGGTTACATCGAATTTGAACCAACGGCAGACATTAATCCAATGTTCTTAGTTGGATTACTGCAAAAAGACCCAACCGGGTTTGCTTTAGATGGACCGACTAAAATTAAATTTATAAAAGACTTAACAGAGAGACAAGTGCGAATTAAATACGTAATGGACTTGCTCAATTTGTTTAACGAAAATAGAATCTAGTAAATAGTTACATAAAATAAGAATAATCAAGCCATGGCGATCACAGATCTCATGGCGTACAAAAAAGCATTCTTCACTGGAGTATGAATGAAAAAAATAATTTACGCGTTGATTTTACTGGCAAGCTGGCCTTCATTTGCTCGCCAATTTGATGTTGAAGTCATCATTTTCAAGCGAAATGTAGAGCCATCGTCTTATCAAGAATCATGGCCTGATGTTTTAGACCCAATCAACTTAGAACGCGCATTCTCATACCGCGATAGTGCTATGATGAGCCAAAATGGGGCTCGTCTATTGTCTTTATCTCAATATAAGTTAAATAATGTTTACACCAAACTGCAAAACCACGCAGGTTTTAAACCTCTGGTTCATGTGGCATGGCGACAAGGTGACCGTGGTTCATCTCGCTCTCCTATTTTCCATATTCAAGCTGGTCAAGATTTCTCAGACCGTTTTGTGGCGGATGGACGTACGATTGCAGATGCTAAGGCTGATTTAGCTTTAACCCCTTTAAACGCACCCGTTGCTATTGAAAAGAAAGTCGACACCTCAGAAACGGCTATTACCGAAACTGAAGTCACAGAGCCAGTAGCGGACACGTCAGGCTCACTTCTTGAGTTAGATGGCACAATGCAAGTCTATGTTCAACATTATTTGTATGTGAAAACAACGTTAGACTTAAAAGTCCCTGGTCAGCATGAGTTTATCGTTAACACGCCAATCGAAGAAAAAGAAATCACTGACGTTGAAGTAAACGAAGACACAAACATTATCGATGAAAACTCATCACTAGCGATTAAAGAAGATCCAAACGCAGATGTTCAACTGGGTCATTTAGAGAGTGTTACCCCAGAAACTGAAGTAAAAGAATTTTTAAAGTCATACCGCATGAAAGAAAAGCGTCAAATGCGCAGTGGCGAAACACACTATATTGACCACCCTTTAATGGGAATGATCATTCAGGTACGTAAAGTGTAACTCTGTAAAATCTTTACAATAATTTACTCAATAGGACGACATTTGTTGTCCTATTTTATTTCTACTTATCTCAATTCATGCTATTTTCATTCGAAATAATTACCTATGAGAATTCACATGAAATCTATCATTAAACCACTGCTACTTATCCTTTCTTCTGCACTTTTTTTAACCGCTTGTAGCGACAGTAATGAACCAAAAGAAGGCGTTCAATACGAAGTGCTTCCTGCTGAATTAGCGGGTGCAAATATGGCTCCAGTAACGGAAGTTTTCGCATTATCTTGTGGCCACTGCCGTAACATGGAAAATTTCTTGCCAGTAATTAGCCAAGAAGCCGGTACTGACATTGATAAAATGCACATTACCTTTAACCAATCAGCGCATGTAGCAGCAATGTTCTACTACGCGGCAGACATGCAAGTTGAAGGCACACCAGATCACGCATTCATGGAAGACTTATTTGCAGCAACGCAAATGGGTGAAGGTACAACGCTAACTCAACAACAAGAAGCGTACTCGAAAGCATTCACCTCTCGTGGCCTAACAAGTCCTTACGATTTTAATGACGAGCAACGTGATATTCTTATCCAAAAAGTAGATAATGCAAAAATGCTGTCTGAGCAATCAGGTATCAGTTCAGTCCCTACTTTTGTGGTTAATGGTAAATACAACGTATTAATTGGTGGTCATGACGACCCTAAGAAAATCGCTGAAACTATCCGTTACCTATTAGAAAAGTAATTTATTTAAACATAAGGAAATAACGTGTCTAAAATCATCATCACTATTGCGCTTATCGTACTTGGTTATATGCTGTTTCAACGTTTTGCAAGCAACCCAAAACTTGCCCAAGAAAACATCAAAATTGGTGAAGCGTTTTTAGCTGAAAATGCCACTAAAGAAGGCGTGAAGACGACAGAATCTGGACTTCAGTACCTAGTACTTGAAGAAGGTACGGGCACTGAGCACCCTACAGCAAAAAGCAAAGTAAAAGTGCATTACCACGGTACAACAATTGACGGTAATGTATTTGATAGCTCAGTAGAGCGTGGTGAGCCAATTGAATTTGGCTTAGGACAAGTAATCAAAGGTTGGACGGAAGGTGTTCAATTGATGGTTGTTGGCCAAAAGATGCGCTTCTTTATCCCAAGTAACTTAGCTTATGGTAATCGCTCTGCAGGCTCTATCCAGCCGGGGGCAGTTCTGATTTTTGAAGTGGAATTATTAGATTTTAAATAATCATTTCTAAGCTGAAATTATATAATGGCTAATCCTTTGATTAGCCATTTTTATATCTAAGCCATCTAAATTTACTTACGCATGACTATCGTAAAGTCCTCATCGGCATAACCCGTAATTAACTGACTGTTTGGGCATAAACTTAAACAGTAATTAAACACTTGCTTAGGATCATGAGCTTCTAATAACCGACTTTTTTTAAAGTATTTGCTATCTAACAAGTTAAAAATGGCAGCCTCTTCCGCTTTTTCATACATATCGCGTATAACTTTAGCATGATAGGTTTTGTTTCTCGCACGATAATTTAACGAACCACTCGCCACAACAATATCGGCTACCGGTAATTTTTTAGAAGAAAAATCCCCTTTAATAAATTCACAATTATCTTGCAGCTCAAACTGTTTCTTAGCTTGTTTAATAAAACTTGATTGTTGATCAACCCCAACATACGACTTAACACAGCAACTCATGTCTAAAAAGGTTTTAAGATCACCATAGCCACAACCTAAATCGAGTACGCGCTTATTCTCAAAGCTCAATGCATTCGCTATCGTTTTAAAACGCAAAAACTGAGACTCAGTTGAATTCCAACCTAAACTCCTCGCATGATCACCTGAAAATTGCTTTTGTCTTTCATCATGAAAAAGGCGAATCGTCAGTCTATCTAATAAATGCACGTTGTTACCTGCTCTGTCTTTATGTTCAGAGAGTGTACTCTTCCCGGCTTTGCTTTTCATCCGCTTAACGTTACCTACACCGTATAAATTAATAATGAATGATTATTTTCTTGTAAGTCGTTTCAAAACCTGCTTTTATTTGTATAGTCAATTTAATAAGTGAACCTGATGAACCAACTTCCTCGGTACCAACAGATCAAACAATACTTGAATGAAAAAATTCAAACCAGAGATTGGCCTGTCGGTTTTAAAATACCGACAGAGATCGAATTGGCCGATGAATTTTCAGTCAGTCGTATGACAGCAAATAAAGCGATAAAAGAATTAGTTACAGAAGGCTTATTACAACGTACTCCTCGTTTAGGCACATTTGTTTGCCATAAAAAAGCCGAATCACCGTTGATGGAGATCCGTAATATAGCGACAGAAATTTGTAATCGAGGTAATCATTACACCAATAAAATAATTGTTCAGCAATCAATTGAAGCCAATGGCAACATCGCGCTTCAAATTGGTGTTAGAAACAATACCATTGTTTACTTTACCCAAATCGTTCATTACGAGAATAATCGACCGATTCAAATTGAAGAGCGTTGGGTGAATCCAAACTTTGCACCAAGCTATATAGAACAAGACTTTACTAAACAAACACCTAACGAGTATTTAGTCCAAACTTGCCCTTTAAGCGACATTGAGCATTCTGTTGAAGCCATCATTGCTTCTCCTCATATTGTTGAGTTACTAGACATGGATGCTTATATCCCTTGTTTATTACTTAACCGCAGAACGTGGAGCGAACATAACCTTATTAGCGTCGCTCTTTTGTACCATCCCGGAGACAGATACAAGTTAACCTCTCGTACTAAAGTATAAAAAACTCGAAGATACTGACCGGAGTATCTTCTCAAATTTAGATTTAAAATGGTCAACAATTACTCTTTTGATCACAATTCCATTACAACCCATCTTGCCTTATCGATTAAAAACGTCTATTTATTTGTATATACATATTAACTTATCCGTTAATTTACATAGGCAGATACTCATGGATAGAATTTTTACGAATCTTAACCTAGTCACAATGAAAACCGATCTGTCTACGCCAAATGATGGCTATCAAATTATCCAAGATGCAATGGTAGGCGTAACGAATGGAAAAGTTGAATACGTTGGCCACTCCTGCCCCGAGATATTTCATGGTCATCCTGATGTTATTGATTGTGGCAATGCCTTAATCACTCCGGGTTTCATTGATTGTCACACTCATCTTATTTTTGCAGGCAACCGATCTCATGAATTTGAGCAACGCTTACAAGGTATCCCTTACGAAGTAATCGCACGGCAAGGCGGTGGTATTTTATCGACCGTTAACGCGACTCGACAGGCCAGTGAAGATGAATTGTACCATTTGGCCGTTCAACGCTTAGAAGGACTTAAACGTGACGGCGTCACTACTGTCGAAATTAAATCGGGTTATGGCTTAACACTTAATGATGAACTAAAAATGCTCCGAGTCGCCCAACGTATTGCTAAATTACCAGATATGAAAGTCTCCTCTACCTTATTGGCAGCGCACGCTCTTCCTCCTGAATACAAAGACAAGCCTGACGATTACATCACCTTAATTTGTGACTCAATCATTCCTACGGTAGCCGAACAAAAGTTAGCGGATCACGTTGATGTATTTTGTGAAGGGATTGGGTTTTCAGTAGAACAATGTCAACGTGTTTTCGATGCTGCGTTAACACATGGATTAGGCATAAAAGGGCACACTGAACAATTATCAAACCTAGGTGGCAGCGCCTTAGCCGCCTCAATGGGCGCAGACTCTGTTGACCATATTGAATACCTTGATGACGATGGGGTTAAGTCTTTAGCTAAACATCGTACCGTTGCCACACTTCTTCCCGGTGCATTTTATTTTTTGCGAGAAACACAGCTGCCACCCATCGACTTATTACGTAAACACCATGTACCAATGGCGATTTCGACAGACTTTAACCCCGGCACGTCTCCAATCGCCTCTTTACGGATGATGATGAACATGGCCTGCACCTTGTTCAGATTAACCCCAGAAGAAGCTCTGCGCGGTGTTACCTGTAATGCAGCTCAAGCCCTTGGCTTACAAAGCTCTCGTGGACAAATATCTGTCGGCATGGAGGCTGACTTTGCATTGTGGCAATTGGATTCACCCGCCGAGCTCTCTTATCGCTTAGGCGTTCCTGATCTTATTGCCAGAGTGGTTAATGGTGACATTTTTTATAATTAAGGGAACTCATGAAAGATAATCATACGATTGATATGTCCGTTTGGCATGGCAGAGTTGACCTTGAAGATGGCGAACTCGGTTTACGTTGGCATCAAAAAATAACCCCTTTAACTCACTCATCTCACGATGGGATCACTCTTATTGGCTTTGCGTGTGACGAAGGTGTTTCTCGCAACAAAGGTCGTGTTGGTGCTTATTTTGCACCGCAAGCGATCCGCCGTGCATTAGCGAATCTCGCTTGGCACCATCAAGGCTCTGTTTTTGATGGCGGTGACGTATATTGTGATGACGACAATCTTGAGTTAGCGCAGCAACAACTTGGTGACTCGGTTGAACACGCCCTGTCCAATCAACAGCAAGTCATTGTTTTTGGCGGTGGTCATGAAGTGGCATGGGGATCATTCCAAGGGCTTGCGCGTCATTTAAAACAGAAGAGAACGCCTGAAGAGGATAAACCACCACGCATTGGGATCATTAATTTTGATGCCCATTTCGATCTAAGAAATCCGCCAACATCGAATGACAAGTCAGATCAATTATCGCATCAACGCATTGGTAGCTCTGGCACTCCCTTTCATCAAATCGCTCAATATTGTGACGCTAACGATTGGCCATTTAATTATGCCTGTTTAGGGCTAAATCGTGGCAGTAATACACAAGCCCTTTATCAAAAAGCAGACGAGCTTGGTGTGCTTTATTTTGATGATACCGAATTAACCCATTCTAATTTATCTCACGTTAAGCAGACGTTAACTGACTTTATCGCGAACAACGATTACCTCTATCTCACTATCGACATTGATGTTTTTCCTTCCTCAGTCGCCCCTGGGGTTAGTGCACCAGCGGTGAGAGGCGTGCCATTCGAGATTATAGAATCGCTTATTGTCGATATTTTATCGGCTTCAACTCATAAAGGTCGATCTAAATTACGTTTGGCTGAACTGGCCGAATACAACCCAAACTTTGACATTGATAATCAAACCGCACGCTTAGCCGCAAGGTTAGCTTGGACTATCGCCCGTGGCATGAAAACCAACAAATAATGGCCTCGGCCTATCACAGCAAGGAGAGCAACAATGACACACACCTCATCGTCTAATCCTCGACTAGATGAATCTCGGACTATTATCGCACCAACAGGCACTGCATTAACGGCGAAGTCTTGGTTAACCGAGGCCCCACTTCGTATGTTAATGAATAACTTACACCCAGACGTCGCTGAGCACCCTCATGCGTTAGTGGTATATGGTGGTATTGGTCGTGCAGCGAGAAATTGGCAATGTTACGACAAAATTGTAGAAGTGCTAACCCGCCTTGAAGACGATGAAACCTTAATGGTGCAATCAGGAAAACCTGTTGGTGTGTTTAAAACTCACACTAATGCCCCACGCGTATTAATTGCCAATTCCAACTTAGTTCCTCACTGGGCGAATTGGGAACACTTTAACGAATTAGATAAGCAAGGTTTGATGATGTACGGTCAAATGACGGCTGGCAGTTGGATCTACATTGGATCTCAAGGCATTGTTCAAGGCACTTACGAAACGTTCGTTGCTATGGCTCGTCAGCACTTTGATGGTAAAGCCGCTGGTCGATGGGTATTAACTGGCGGTCTTGGTGGTATGGGTGGCGCGCAACCTCTCGCAGCAACCATGGCTGGATTTTCAATGCTTGCTGTTGAGTGTGATGAATCACGTATCGATTATCGCTTACGCACAGGTTATGTGGATCGCAAAGCCACCACATTAGACGAAGCATTGGCAATAATAGAAGAATCAAAACAGTCTGGTACACCCGTGTCTGTTGGCTTATTAGGTAATGCCGCCGATGTGTATGCCGATATCGTTCAACGCGGTATTGTACCTGATATTACCACCGACCAAACGTCCGCTCATGATCCCCTCAATGGCTACTTACCGCAAGGTTGGTCAATGGAACAGGCGGCAGAAATGCGCTTAAAAGACGAACCTGCAGTCGTTATCGCAGCTAAAAAATCCATGGCGATTCAAGTCCAAGCTATGCTTGATTTACAGAAATCAGGATCAGCAACGGTAGATTATGGTAACAACATTCGTCAAATGGCATTAGAAGAAGGCGTAATTAATGCGTTTGATTTCCCAGGATTTGTGCCTGCTTATATTCGTCCGCTATTTTGTGAAGGCATCGGGCCTTTCCGTTGGGCGGCACTTTCTGGCGATCCAGAAGACATCTACAAAACCGATCAAAAAGTAAAAGAGCTTATTCCTGACAATCCGCATTTGCATAATTGGCTTGATATGGCGCGTGAACGTATCCAATTCCAAGGATTACCGGCTCGTATTTGTTGGGTTGGCTTAAAAGATCGCGCTCGTCTCGGTAAAGCTTTCAATGAAATGGTAAAAAATGGAGAGTTAAAAGCACCGATTGTGATTGGTCGAGATCATCTTGACTCTGGCTCGGTTGCCAGTCCAAACCGTGAAACCGAAGGCATGATGGATGGTTCTGATGCCGTATCCGATTGGCCACTGCTAAACGCCCTACTTAACACCGCATCGGGTGCTACTTGGGTATCGCTTCATCATGGGGGTGGCGTTGGCATGGGATTCTCCCAACATTCAGGCATGGTTATTGTTTGTGATGGTACCGATGACGCAGCAGAACGAGTTGCCCGAGTACTCCATAATGACCCTGCAACAGGCGTTATGCGTCATGCGGATGCAGGTTATGATATCGCAATCAATTGTGCTAAAGAACAAAACTTAGATTTACCAATGCTATCTGAACCAAAATAAGTAGCAATAAACCCTACATTAAAAATAATTATAAAGAATACCAACCTAGCTACACGAGTTGGTATCACAACCATAACGAGAAACGAACTATGTATTCATTAGAAATTATTCCAGGCAAGTTATCTCTAAAACAGTTACGTGAAGTTAGCCGTCACCCTACTCAACTTTCACTTCATCCAGACGCTTTACCCGATATGATCACCAGTGCCGAGGTGGTGGCTCAAGTGATCCGAGACGGTAAAACCGTTTATGGCATTAATACCGGGTTTGGGTTGCTCGCCAATACCTGTATTGCAGAAGAAGATCTAGAAACACTGCAACGCAGTATTGTTCTGTCGCATGCTGCGGGTATTGGTCAATTCATGGACGACGCAACCGTTCGGTTAATGATTGTCCTGAAAGTAAACAGCCTTTCTCGCGGATACTCAGGCATTCGCCCACTGGTGGTAAATGCATTAATTCAATTAGTTAACTCTGAAGTCTATCCCTGCATTCCTAAAAAGGGGTCTGTTGGTGCCTCTGGCGATCTCGCCCCTTTAGCTCACATGAGTACTGTTTTATTGGGCGAAGGTGAAGCCCGTTATAAAGGCGAAGTGATTTCAGGTAAAAGAGCCTTAGAAATCGCAAAGTTAGATCCAATAACACTCGCACCAAAAGAAGGATTAGCGCTACTGAACGGAACTCAAGCCTCTACTGCGTTTGCTCTAGAAGGCTTATTCGCTGCCGAAGATTTATATGCAGCAGCAACGGTCTGTGGTGCAATGACAGTTGAAGCCGCATTAGGCAGCCGTAAACCGTTTGACCCAAGAATTCACCGTGTTCGCGGGCATCGTAGCCAAATGGACGCCGCATTAGGCTATCGCCATTTGTTAGCACAAAACAGTGAGATCGGCTTATCACATCAATGCTGTGAACGAGTACAAGATCCCTATTCACTGCGTTGTCAGCCTCAAGTGATGGGCGCGTGTTTACAACAGATCAGAAACTCTGCCGATACATTAGAGATAGAATCAAACTCTGTATCGGATAATCCTTTAGTCTTTGCAGAAGATGGCGACATTATCTCTGGCGGTAACTTTCATGCAGAGCCTGTCGCAATGGCTGCGGATAATCTAGCGTTAGCCATTGCAGAAATTGGCAGTTTGTCTGAACGTCGAATGGCACTCCTCATTGACAGTGGGTTAAGTAAATTACCGCCATTTTTAGTGGATAACGGCGGAGTAAACTCAGGTTTCATGATCGCGCAAGTCACCGCAGCAGCATTAGCCAGTGAAAACAAAAGCCTTGCTCACCCTGCTTCTGTTGATAGTTTACCAACGTCTGCAAACCAAGAAGATCACGTATCAATGGCAACCTTTGCAGCCCGTCGTTTAGGGGATATGGCCGAAAATACACGCGGGATATTAGCCGTCGAACTGCTCGCTTCGGCTCAAGGGTTAGATTTCAGAGCTCCAAACAAAAGCTCAGAAAAAATAGAACAAGCAAAAGCTATGCTGCGTGAACGTGTCGATTTTTATGACAAAGACCGTTATTTCGCACCAGACATTGCCAAAGCAAACGCCCTATTGCTAGAGGCTACATACAATCAACTAATGCCTGAATCATTATTGCCAAGTATTTTATTTTATAAATAACAGATAAACTTAGCCCTTATTTAAACCGAAGTCGATTCGCTAATAAGGGCTTTTTTCTACTATCTTCTTTCTGAATTTGTGTCTTGCTCTATAATCAGTACAATGACCAATCAATACTTACTGAGCACCTCATAATCATGCCAACCCCTTCTCTTTCAAAACAGCTTTTTCAAATGACATGGCCAATGATGTTTGGTGTACTTTCTTTAATGAGCTTTCAATTAGTCGACAGTGCTTTCATTGGACAACTAGGTATTCTTCCTCTTGCCGCTCAAGGGTTTACCATGCCATTACAAATGGTAATTATTGGTCTGCAAGTTGGGTTAGGCATAGCAACGACAGCCGTTATTGCGCGAGTTCTTGGCGCCCAACAACCTCAAAAAGCAAAACAATTAGGTGGATTAGTCATAATTCTGGGTGCTGTAATGGTATTCACTATGTGCTTGATTATTTGGTTTTCTCGTGGACTTATTCTCTCGTTGCTTGGAGCACAAGCCGATGTTTTCCCCGTTATTGATAGCTACTGGCCGGTTTGGTTAGCAAGCTGTTGGACTGGTGCCATGATTTACTTTGCTTACAGTGTGTGTAGAGCAAATGGAGACACCAAGTTACCCGGTTTAATGATGGTAATTACCAGTATATTAAACATGATTTTAGACCCTATTTTTATTTTTCATTTTGATCTCGGGTTAAACGGCGCGGCGTGGGCAACAATCCTTTCTTTCAGTATTGGCTTTTGTATTATTCTTCCTTCTATTTTCAAACGTCATTGGATTTCTTTTTCTTGGCATGATCTGCCAATCGCTCAATCGATTAAAGAATTGAATGCTGTTATGTCACCCGCGATGATGAGCCAATTATTGCCACCACTCTCTTCAATGATGGCGACTAAAATCATTGCAGGATTTGGCGCAGCGGCGGTTGCTGGTTGGGCAATGGCTTCTCGTATCGAATTTTTTGCTATTGTTGTTGTACTTGCGTTAACCATGTCGATTCCACCAATGGTCGGAAAGATGCTAGGCGCTAAACAGTTCGATGATATTCAAAAGCTGATCCGTATTGCCGCTAAGTTTGTATTAACGTGGCAGATCGGCCTTGCTATCTTGTTATTCATTGTAGCCAAACCCTTAGCAAACCTATTAAGCACTGACAGTAATGTAATCAGCGTTATTCAGGCCTATCTTATGTGGGTTCCGATCAGCCTCAGTTCTTTGGGTATCTGTATGTTGATGGTGTCTGTTTGTAATGCGCTTGGGGTTTCAATGCGAGCGTTAACCATTTCTATACTGCGACTTTTTGCCTGTTTCTTACCGATGATATGGCTAGGTTCAACCTTGTTTGGGTTACATGGTGTATTCATGGGTGCATTAGTGGGTAATACGATGGCAGGGATAATGGCGTGGATAATGTACAATAAAGCCGTTCATAACCTTCAAAAAAAACATAACCGCTAAGGACATAGAATGACCACCATTACGATACCAAAAAATAAACGAGATGAATTAATTCACAAATTTCAAGGCTATTTTGAACAAGAACTCGATATGGAATTAGGTCAGTTTGATGGTGAGTTTTTGTTAGATTTTATTATCAAACAAACTGGCCCTGTGTTTTATAATCAAGGCTTAGCGGATGCTCAAACAATTATCGAGCGTAAAACACAAGATATTGCTGATGAAATATACGAAATAGAGATGGCTGAAGAGTTAAATTAATTCAGAATAAAACAGAAGCAGTAAAAATTGAGTCTTGAGTAATAAAACTATAAGGGCACCACCAAATACAGTGGTACCCATTATTATTGAAATCTCAGTAAAAACCTAAATCAGCTGCTTAAGTTTACGCTCTACCAAAGGATCATCTGGAACCAATTTCAAAGCCATTTCTAACAGTTGAATTGCATCCTGTGGATGTTCATCCTGATGTTTAAGCGCAATATCGATAAGAGGCTGTACATCCAATTGTGCCTGATGTTCCTGCACATGTGCTTCCTTCTCATCGATAAGAATATTATGTGCCTTACTCAACAATCCCAAACGATGCTCAGAGCTAGAGTTCGCCTTATTAAGCCTTTGATAATAATCTTCTTTAAAACGTAATGTCTTCGTTTGTTGGCGAAATTGGGCAATATCAATTTTCTGGTGACGAATGAAATCCACGGCAACTTGTTTGTAAAAGCCAAACTTATTCAAATACGTACTGTGGGTACCATGACCCATACCAAAGACCCTTAGATGAGTCAGTTCAGGATAACGTTTGGCGTGTAAGCGATCTATCCTATTTGTTGGGTCATAAATAATGTAGCCTTTTGCCTTACCCAAATTAAGATCGTGATAATCCCCTAACCAATCAAACTTCTGTGCTAACTCAGTACTTGATCTGTCATCCCAAGGCGCAATCTCTTGATTTTTAGTACTAACAGGGTGGAAAAACAACACTTGATCAAGTTCTAGTAAGTTTGCAAAAGCACCAACAGCAAAACCACCACGACTCAATCCGTATCCTAAACGATACGTAAAGGGGTCAAGTAAAGTGGTTAATTGTTCGAGAAAGAAGATTAAATTGCGGTTGCGGAACCAATTACTTTTTCCCAAGTGCTGGAAAGATATGATGTTAACCTGCTGTTTTTGCGCTAAATGGTAACCCCAAGGGGCAAAATCAGCATTGATATCTTGTTCCTGAACATTGGTCCCTGCAGGAGAAAAGGTGAACAGTAATGGCTTATCCAAATCAACAAACTCATACTTAACAAAAACATCATCAAGTAAGTCGCCCCCAGACATCGGTAGTTGCGCTTGTTGCTCTGAACGTGAGTGAGTTAACCACTCGTCTAACCAATACAATAATTTCATTTAACCCTCCTTCTAAAAACAAGCGCGTGATTGTATCAAAGATGGCGGCCGAACAAAAATGCGGTTCTAAGACGGATGATTTACATTGGAATCATTTCTGTACACAAGTTAGACAAACGTACAAATCCCTTCGTAAAGAACTGAACGTCGTCATGATTACAAAAAGTAAAGACACTTCAGTCAATCTCTTGTCCTTTTAAACACTTATAACAATGAACTGCACACTTTCGCTCATTACGTATTTATATTGATTTAGGGGGATTTCTTCTTTCTCACCTCAAACGAATGAAAAACTCGGCCTGTTTAGTTTCATTTACAGTAAGTCATTCAATAACTATTATCATAAGAAAAACGTCTTCATAATCCTGCCGTATTTTCATGTAAATCTCTCATCCAAATAATAAAGTTTTCAATAGTCGATAACTCGCTAGAAAAGCATTTATTTCACGATTTATGATATTCACTTCCAATGTACTTACCCTGCTCATACAAAAAACATTATTGGATTTCACTTTATTTCCTACATATGAATAAAAACTTTCCAACTTTACACCGAAAACCAAGAAATTTGTTTCAATAATAAGACCATCAAGGATAAACCAATCAATATCGTACATTTATCAACCACAAAGTTGACATTTCTTAATAAAAAGGCACCAGACCTAGACAGAAGTGTGACAAAGGTCTATATTTCGACAAAATATTAATTGAGATGTTGTTCTTAACTATACTTTTCTCAAAATCCCAGAGGTTGAAAATGCAATTTTCGCTTAAAAATACATCTATTCGTATACAAATATTACTCCCTGTTCTGTTTACTGCTTTAGCTCTTTTTGCTTCTTTATGGTATACAGCGACGACTCTAGAAAAAGAACAAGACACAATTGCTGACAACACAACCTCATTTGTTTTCTATAAAGATCAACTAGCAAAAATTGATGACCAAGTGTACCCATTACGTATTGGTGCGGTATACGCGATTTATGACTCGGCACGTCGAGAAAACTACTATGTACAAATGCAAAACGAAGTAAAATCGATTGATAAATTACTTAATGAAATCGAAGATAAAAAAACATTCAGTAATGATGCAAAAAAAGTGCGTGCTAGCGTTTCTGCCTACGTTGATTTCACAAAAAAAATGATCGATTTCAGTACACGTAAAGAACAAGGTCTTTCAAACAACGTAACTCAAGACTCGATGATTGCTGAATACCGTAAAACAGGCAACCATATGGTAGAAACCATTAATGACCTATCTCAGCAGGTAAATAAGTTTTCTGACGTTCTAATGAATGAAAGCTACGAAAGAAACATTCAAGTAAAAAATACGGCAGCAATTACTATCATTTCAGTATTTATTATTTCACTGCTTACAGCTTGGTGGTTATCTGGGTTAATCGTAAACCCTATCCAAAAGCTGCAATCACTGATCCGTCGTTTAGCTGAAGGCGATTTAACCGTTCAAGCTGATGCCGATGGTGATAATGAAATTGCTCAACTGAGTAACGACATCAATACAACGGCTCGTCAGCTTCAAGCAACCATTGAAGAGTTAAGTAACATTAATGAAAGCGTAGCTTCAGCGTCTACTGAACTTGCCGCTGTAATGAGTGAAGCGGAATCAAACTCGCAAAAAGAATTAAGCGAAATAGAACAAGTGGCTTCAGCAGTCAATGAACTATCAAGCACTGCTGATAACGTAAGTGATAATGCGCTTGCCGCTGATAAAACAGCTCGTGAAACCAATGAATTAGCGCATGCAGGTTTAGATATCTTTGCTCAAAGTACTGAAGCAAGCGAAAAAATGGCTTCAGCATTGACTGATGCTGCTGTTGTTGTTAATCGCCTAAAAGAGCAATCAGAACAAATCAATAATGTCGTTGAAGTGATTCGTGGGGTTTCAGACCAAACTAACTTGCTTGCACTCAATGCGGCTATCGAAGCTGCTCGTGCGGGTGAATCTGGTCGTGGTTTTGCCGTCGTTGCTGATGAAGTACGCTTACTTGCTGCTCGTACTCAATCATCAACTCAAGAAATTCAAACGATCATTGAAGCGCTTCAAGAGCAATCAGGTTTAGCTAACGACAGCATGCAATCAAGCCTTGATATGTTAGAGCTAAATAAAGAGCTAACAGCAAAAGCAGGTGATGCTCTTGTTGGTATTACCGAATCTATCAATGCGATTAATGATATGAACACTCAAGTTGCAACTGCGGCTGAAGAGCAATCTCAAGTAACTCAAGATATTAACCGCAATGTCGTTAATATGTCTGAGCTTGTGAATCAAAACGTCACGGGCATTAGCCAAAGTGCAAGTGCAAGCTCTGAGTTATCAAGATTAGCAGAAGAACAAAAACAACAATTGTCATTCTTCAAATTATAATTTGATGGCACAATAAAAAAAGCGGTAAGGCCACCCACCTTACCGCTTTGTTATCTTAAAAACAGTCTTTTATAACGTTATTTTCTTCACCATCCCTGCTTCTGCATGCCCTGGAATATTACACGCAAACTCTACGTTATTATCACCATGGAAATGCCACGTAATTTGCTTTGCCTTACCTGGTTGAACTGTGACTGTGCTACCACTGTCATGTGCATGACCTGATGTCATTTTCTTCATCATTTCACGGTGTTCTAATTGCTCGGTTTCATTACCAATTGAGAACTCATGATCGATTTTACCTGTATTCATAATCACAAATTGAACGATATCATTAGGTTCAATATCGACTTCTTTTTTAAAGGTAATTTTCATATCATCAGATAAAATGACATGAACGACTTTATTTGCTTTCATGCCGGTTGCTGGCATTCCTACCGCATTCATATCGTCCATAGACATGCCTTCCATCTTGCTCATATCCATGTCTTTCATATTCATTTTGGAATGATCCATCTTACTCATGTCCATTCCTTTCATATCCATTGAACCGTGATCCATTTTACTGTGGTCCATTTCTGCCATTGCAGAACTCGCTACCAATGATAGTGCTATTGCTAATACTGTTTTTTTCATTTTTATTTCCTTTTTTGTTTAATTATTTATTACGTGACTTATTCCACTACAGGCATAAATCACTAATATTCTTATTTATTTAACGTATTTATATATAAATTTCATTCTGAAAAATCTTTACACAAACGCTGTTTCCATAATTTGAATACCGCAGGGATAACGACTAAGGTCAATAATAATGCCGACGCCATCCCACCAATCATTGGGGCTGCAATACGCTGCATTACTTCTGATCCCGTACCGTAACCATACATAATTGGAAT
>NZ_CAWPRC010000176.1:0-24973 GCF_963890165.1 Aliivibrio sp. SR45-2
TTAATTTTGTTATGTTTATTTTGAATGTTAAATAAAATCCATTATCTACATAATATTGCTTTATTGTGAATTTATCATTTTCATTTAATGGTATGACTTTAACTTTTGTTAGATAAACAGAGGTTGAATATTTTCTTAATTCGTCATTTGATATTTTTAATATATTATTAGTGTTTTCACCCGCACCTTTAATTATTTCTGCGTACCTTTGAGAAATACTGTCAATTTCTTTCATTTCTAGATTTAAAAATTGACTAATATTATTTGCGTAGTGTGAGACATTCTTGTGTATGTATTTATTTTCGACACTGGTTGCTACGGAGGTGATTTCTTTTTCGTTAGTTGAGATAATTTGATACGAAGCGATAGATATGAGGATTGAATAAACGGTGATGGTTCCGGTAAGAGCGACAAAGAATTTATTTTTTAAAAGCATTAATTGGCCTTTAGTTATTATTATGTGTGATAAAGAGTAATCTTTTTCTTCACTGTATTTTGAAGCGTCTTTATTGAAAATGGTTTCTCTAAAATGGCTTTATGTGAAATATTGTATTGCTTCATTTCGCGTAATTTTTCAAACGATCCCATTAGGATAAAGTTTTTGGCTTCAGAAAAAGGATAATATGCATTGTCATTTAAAAATTGCATTTTATCTTCGATTGAATATTTTTCGCTATCGAGATCATAAACAACAAGATCGGGGAGGGGGGAGTCATGCATGTCTTTCGTGGTTAAGCTGTGAAACTTAGCCACATTCATTGTTTTTGTTTCATGCACATCACTGAGCTCACGCAGTACTTTATTCGCTACATCTTTGATTAGAAAATAATTACTTACTATTAATATGTTCACGCTTTTGCTCAGTATGTAGAGAATATTAGATAATGATGCTAGACCTTATTGACTTTTGTATTGATAGCATCTTGGAAGATTGTTTATTTTTATGTGCCTATTCATTGTCGAGCGCTGGTTTTCTTGATTAGAGGGCTTAAATAGCAATCGTTTGCTTTGCGCTGACTTTTGTTGCCAAAAATCATTTTATACTCCTTCTGAAACCCTTATTTACAAAATTAATACTACTGGAGATATTATGCGCTTTATTAAAGGCTTTTTAGTTACTTTACTTACGTTACCTTTGAGTCTTTCTGCTGTGGCAGGGATGAAAAGTGTGACTGTTGAAGGTAATTCTTACGCAGCACCGCAACCCATTATTATTCAAGGGCCTATGCCTATTGAAGCTCAACATTTTGCTGCATTACTTGATGATGTCACGATCGAAAAAACGGGGATTTTTGTTTTTTATAAAGGCACGCTAAATGGATATCCTGTCATTGTAAGCCAAACAGGGAAGGGTTTAGAGAACACGGCGGCGGCAACGGCGATAGCGATAGAGCGCTATAAGCCAATAGCTATTATTAATCAGGGGACTTCTGGTGGGCATGATAAAAACTTAAATGTTGCAGATATTGTTCTAGGTAAGAGAACGGTAAATATAGGTAATTTAAAAACACCGAAAGCGAAAGAAGGTGAAGGCTCTAATTCACTCACTTGGATCCCGATGGATATTATGGCTTCTGCTGGTACCGCTGGTGGTGATGATGCAAATAAAATTCGTTACTATGAAGGGAGCAGTGAATTAATTGCTTCTGCTCATAAAGTGAAATACACGGAAGGAAAAGTGGTTGAAGGGACGATTGGTTCTGCGAACTTTTGGAACAGTGAGTTAGATCGTATTAATTGGTTCCATGATAACTTTGGTACAAGTACTGAAGAAATGGAAAGTGCGTCTGCGGCTCAAATCAGTGAAGCGTATCACGTTCCATTTTTAGCGATTCGTATTTTATCAAACAACATTACTAATGGTGGTCATTACAATCCTAATACCGCGAAATATTGCCAATCTTATGTAAAAGAGGTTGTAGTTCAATATATTAGCGATATAAATAAGTAATATAGTTTACTTCCATTTAATATATCCATGTTCGTTTATGACTCTTTTTGGTTATAAACGAGCATTGTTTTTATTCTTTTGCCTTTCGTATTACATTGCTACTTTAGTGTTGTTTTTGTTAGTTTAATATCTGTTAATTCAATGGATTAGCGTTTAATTGTTGTTTTATTTTTGATTGTTTTGTTTCTCTCCTTCGTTCTATTTTCTCTGTAAATTCGATCTGGTCGTACCTGGCGGCCTTGATCTTTTATGCTCTAGATCTTCTTTTTAATATTCTAACACGCACTTTATGTGTTCGAACGCTCATTTTGGGTTTGTTGATATTTAAAATATTAATACAAAGGAGTACATTTCGTGCTGCTTAACGTGAATGCTGTATACCTACTTGAATAATAATTGAGCCGTTTATCTGGTGTATGAGAGCGTATACATACAAAACTTGATGAAATGAGCTAATAACGAAACAAAGGAATGAATCATGGTGAATAATGAACAACATACATTACTTGGACAATGCATCGCTGAATTTATCGGTGCCGGTTTATTGATTTTTTTTGGTGTCGGCTGTGTCGCTGCCTTAGTGTTAACGGGGGCTGAGTTTGGTCAATGGGAAGTCAGTATTATATGGGGGATAGGTGTTTCTATTGCCATCTATTGTACTGCGGGTGTTTCTGGTGCTCACCTTAATCCTGCTGTAACTATTGCACTGGCTGCGTTTCATGGATTTGATAAAGCAAAAGTAATCCCTTATATCATTGCTCAAGTACTTGGTGCTTTTTGCTCTGCTGCGTTAGTTTACGCGTTATACAGTAATTTATTTGCTGATTATGAAATTGCGAATGGTTTTTTAAGAAGCAGTGAAGCTGCATTATCAACGGCTGGTATCTTTTCTACTTATCCACACCCCTCTTTATCGATACTAGGCGCGTTTGCTGTTGAGTTTGTTATTACTGCGGTTCTTATGTTTGGCATCTTAGCATTAGGTGACGAGCATAATGGCGCGTCTCGTGGTGCAATGAATCCTCTACTTATCGGTTTATTAATTGCCGTGATTGGTGGGTCTCTTGGGCCTCTAACTGGCTTTGCAATGAACCCTGCTCGTGATTTTGGTCCAAAACTCTTTGCTTACTTAGCGGGTTGGGATTATGCATTAACAGGTGCTAGAGAGATTCCTTACTTTATTGTTCCAATTCTTGCTCCTATTGCTGGTGCGTGTTTTGGTGGTTGGGCTTACCCTAAACTGATTGGCGCTTATTTACCAAAAGCTGGGCATGGTTGTACTATTCCTAATCAGTGTGACCCAGAAGACGAAACTAAAACTGCTGAAGTGTAATAAAAGACTTTAAACATAATACTAACAATTATCTCCCTACGAGCTAATAAATTAAAAATTAATACATAAAAGGATTCCATCATGACTGAGCAAAAATACATTGTTGCACTTGACCAAGGAACTACTAGCTCTCGTGCCGTCATTCTTGACCACGATGCCAATATTGTCAGTGTTTCTCAGCGTGAATTTACTCAGATTTATCCTCAAGCAGGATGGGTTGAGCATGATCCACTAGAAATCTACGCAACACAAAGTTCGACGTTAGTTGAAACCTTAGCGAAAGCAGGTATTCGCAGTGATCAAATTGCGGCGATTGGTATTACTAACCAACGTGAAACGACGATAGTTTGGAATAAAGAAACGGGTAAACCAGTCTATAACGCGATTGTTTGGCAGTGTCGTCGTACGGCAGATACATGTGAAAAACTGAAAGAAGCAGGTCTTGAAGAATACATCCGTGAAAATACGGGTTTGGTTGTTGACCCATATTTCTCTGGTACAAAAATTAAGTGGATTTTAGATAACGTTGAAGGCGCTCGTGAAGACGCTGAAGCGGGTAAGTTATTGTTTGGTACCGTTGATACGTGGCTTGTGTGGAAAATGACACAAGGGCGTGTTCACGTTACCGATTACACCAATGCGTCTCGTACCATGGTATTTAATATTAATACACTACAGTGGGATGAGAAATTACTGAAAGAATTGGATATTCCTCTTTCTATGATGCCAGAAGTGAAATCATCATCAGAAGTGTACGGCGAAACAAACATTGGTGGTAAAGGCGGTACGCGTATTCCAATTGCAGGTATTGCAGGGGATCAACAAGCGGCGCTTTATGGTCAAATGTGTGTAGAGCAAGGTCAGGCGAAAAACACGTACGGTACGGGCTGTTTCTTGTTAATGAACACCGGTAAAGAAAAAGTGACGTCTCGTAATGGTCTATTAACGACATTAGCGTGTGGTCCTCGTGGCGAAGCGTCTTACGCACTGGAAGGTGCGGTGTTTATGGGCGGAGCGTCGATTCAATGGCTACGCGATGAAATGAAGCTATTAGCGGATGCGAAAGATTCTGAGTACTTTGCAACTAAAGTAGATTCATCAAATGGCGTGTATGTGGTTCCAGCCTTTACGGGGCTAGGTGCTCCATATTGGGATGCGTATGCTCGTGGTACCATTGTTGGCTTAACGCGCGGCTGTGGTTCAAATCATATTATTCGAGCAACATTAGAGAGTATTGCTTATCAAACACGTGATGTGATTGATGCAATGCAAGCGGATTCAGGTATCAAGTTATCGGCACTTCGTGTTGATGGTGGTGCGGTTGCTAATAACTTCTTAATGCAGTTCCAAGCGGATGTATTAGATGTAGCGGTTCATCGTCCACAAGTGACAGAAGTGACTGCGCTAGGTGCTGCTTACCTTGCTGGTTTAGCCGTTGGATTCTGGGGTGGCCTTGATGAATTGGCTGGTAAAGCTGTGATTGATCGTTCATTTGAACCTCATCATGATGAAATTAAACGTAATCAACGTTACCGTGGTTGGAAACGCGCAGTAAAATGTGCTCAATCATGGGCTGAGCTGCACGATGAAGAGTAATTAACCTAATTTGATGGTTAATTAAACAAAGGGAGCACAAATATTGTGCTCCCTTTTTCTTTTTCGAACTTTGTTTGATATATATCACGCATATTCATGTCAAATATTTCCAATCTTTATGGCTTCTTTGTACACTGATTTCAGATAAAAATAATAAGTCATTGATTGTTCGAAATTAGGGGAGTAATTCGTGAAGCAAATATCAAGACATCAAGAAATTGTGAATTTAGTGCAACAGCATGGTTATGTCAGTACTGAAGATTTAGTGGAGCAATTCAAAGTCAGTCCACAAACGATTCGCCGTGATTTAAACGAATTAGCAGATGAGAACAAAATACGCCGTCATCATGGTGGTGCAACGATCCCTCTTAGCTCTGTTAATACGGCTTACACTACTCGTAAAGTGATGCAGTTGAATGAGAAAGACACGATTGCAGAAGCGCTTGCAAAGCATATTCCTGATGGCGCTACCTTGTTTATCGATATTGGTACGACACCAGAATCGGTAGCAAAAGCCTTAGTCAAAAACCATAAGGATTTACGCGTTGTTACCAACAACATTAACGTAGCGATGATCTTAATGGCGAATCCCGATTTTAAAGTGATTCTGGCTGGTGGTGAAGTTCGTAATCGTGATGGGGGTATTGTTGGTGAAGCTACCCTTGATTTCATTAAACAGTTCCGTTTGGATTTTGGCATATTAGGGATCAGTGGTATTGATTATGATGGTTCATTGTTGGACTTTGATTACCACGAAGTTCGAGTGAAAAAAGCGATCATTGAAAACAGTCGCAGTGTGTACCTTGCGGTTGATCATACTAAGTTTGGTCGTAATGCGATGGTTAATTTAGGAAGTATTACTGAATTGCACATGATCATTACTGACCAAGAGCCACCTGAAGAAATAGTGACTATTTTGAAAGAAAATGAAATCCCTTATGAAGTAATTTCAAAGTAGCTCTCACTTCTAACGAATAAACGATCCCTGATCTTGATTAAGATCAGGGATTTTTTGTATCTCCATCACACTAAATGTTCGTAATCGAAAATATAAAGTGACTCAAAACGAAAGTTAAGTTATCGTAAATTCATCGTATTTAATGTTCGTTCGCTCATTATGAGTCTTTGAGGTCACTACTATGAATAATGGAAACCAAACACACACAACCTGCGCTGTTTTAGATTTAATCGTAGTGGGTGGTGGTATTAATGGTGCAGGAATTGCCGCTGATGCTGCTGGGCGAGGCTTAACCGTTGGTTTGTATGAAGCATCAGATTTTGCTTCTGCAACGTCATCAGCAAGCTCAAAGTTGATTCACGGTGGTTTACGTTATTTAGAACATTATGAATTTCGTTTAGTTTCAGAATCTTTAGCTGAGCGTGAAGTTCTGTTAGCCAAAGCGCCACATATTGCTAAACCAATGCGTTTCCGTTTGCCTCATCGCCCATTTTTACGTCCAGCATGGATGATCCGTGCAGGTCTGTTCCTTTATGATAATTTAGGCAAACGCACCACATTACCAGCAAGTCATTCGGTTAATTTAGCGGCGTCTGGTTTACTAAAACCTGAGATGAAAAAAGGATTTGAATATTCAGATTGTTGGGTTGATGATGCGCGTTTGGTTATTTTAAATGCCATGGCCGCAGAGAAAAATGGCGCAGAAGTGAAAAACTATTGCCGCGTTGAGAAAGCGACTCGTGTGGGGGGGTTATGGAATGTTACTATTTTTGACGAGCAAACGAACACGCGCTTTGAGCGTAAAACCAAAGCACTGGTTAATGCGGCGGGTCCTTGGGTAAAACAGTTTTTCGATGATAGCTTAGAAGAAGAATCGCCTCGTAATATTCGTTTAGTGAAAGGCTCTCATATTGTGGTTCCTAGAATTCACAATGAAGAGCAAGCGTACATTCTGCAAAATAAAGACAATCGTATTGTGTTTATTATTCCTTACATGGAAGACTTTTCAATCATCGGAACGACAGATGTAGAATACAAAGGCGACCCAAGCAAAGTCGAAATATCAGAAGATGAAGTAAACTACTTAATTGATGTCGTTAATCAACATTTTGTTGAGCAAATTCAACGTGATGATGTGGTGTGGACTTACAGTGGTGTACGTCCATTATGTGATGACGAATCTGATTCACCACAAGCGATTACACGTGATTACACATTAGAACTTGAGCAAGAGCTAGACCAAGCACCATTGCTTTCTATTTTTGGTGGAAAACTAACGACATACCGAAAACTGGCTGAAACGGCAATGAAAATGCTGAGCCCATATTTCATGAAAATAGGTGCGTCGTGGACAAGAGACGTCGCATTGCCTGGTGGTGATTTTGATTATCCTCGTACGCAATTAGTGAATAACATTTGCAGTAAACATACGTGGTTAGCAGAGAAAACAGCAACACGATACGTGAATCAATTTGGTACCTTAGTCTGGACATTGTTAGAAAACATGGATTGTGAAGCGGATATGGGACAAATATTCGGTGAAGGGGTTTATCAAGCTGAAATTGATTATTTAATGCACCATGAGTTCTCACAAAAAGCAGAAGACGTATTGTGGAGAAGAACTAAACTTGGTCTGTATTTAAACAAAGAAGAACAAGCAAAAGTAGCTGATTATATGAATAGTTCAATAGCATCAAAGGTTGACGTTAAATTAGAACAAGTGAGTTAAATAAGAGATAAAAAGTACTCAGATAATTCAATAAATGAAATGCATCTAATTCTAATTAGGTGCATTTTTTATTATATAAATTACCAATGAATTAAGATTACTCTTGGCATTATTATCGATAAGAGTACTATCTGAATGTCATTAAAATGAGATAGTAAAATGAAAATTAAATTCCTCTCAATGCTTATTGCGTCTTGCGTAGCGTATTCAGCCAGTGCTTGTACTGGTATTTCTCTTTCAACAACCAATCATGATTATATTCAAGGTCGAACGATTGAGTGGGGGCAGAATGATTTAGAGAGCAAGTTGATAATATCGCCTCGTAATTATCACTACTCCTCGACAATGCCAAATCAACAGCAAGGGTTAGATTGGACGTCTAAATACGGGTTTGTTGGTATTTCTGTCAGTGATGATCGTTTTATTGCTGAGGGGATAAATGAAGAGGGATTAAGCGCCGGTTTATTTTATTTTAAAAACTATGGGTCGCTAGAAAAATACAATTCGAAAGACACAAAAACAACGATAACCGACATGGACTTTATTCGTTGGATGTTGTCACAATTTACCACCGTTGCTGAGGTTGAAAATGCGTTAGATACGATAAAAATAGTGCCTGTTTATCTTGATGCAAAAGGGATCCCATCGCCTACTGCTCATTGGCGTGTTTCAGATAAAGCGGGCAATAATATCGTTATTGAAATTATGAATAACGGCAAAATTAAGATTCATAAAAATACGGCAAAAGTATTAACCAATGCACCTGATTATCAATGGCAAGTCACGAATCTTAATAACTATATTCATTTGACTCCGGGGGTAAGTAAAGGGCAAAAAATTAACGATGTAGAAGCGTTTTCCTTTGGTGTGGGTTCTAGCTTTTTAGGTTTACCAGGCGATATTACGCCACCATCTCGATTCATACGTGCCGCGTTTTATGTTAATTCGGCACCAGTGATGAAAGATGAAGAAGAAGCCGTGTCTCAAGCGTTTCATATATTAAATAACTTTGATATTCCTATCGGGAGTGAATTCAATAGTAAAGCTCACATTCCAGATCTACCGAGTGCGACGCAATGGACTTCAGTGATTGATCAAACAAATGGACAGTTTTTTTATAAAACGATGAGAGACAGCACCATTAAAAAAGTGGATTTAAATAAGATTAACTTTAATGGTAAAACAGAAGAGAAGCGCCGATTAGATTCTGGGCAGTTTCATGTTCAAGATGTTACGCCTATATTATAAAATAATACGTTATAAACAGAACGACTAGATAAAAAGCCTCATATTTGAGGCTTTTTCATGGGCTAGATGTAAATTAGATTTGCAGCTTTCGATGTCTTTTTTCTGTATACATCAGTTGGTCGGCAAGATCTAAGGCTTCTTTAACATCGGTATGAATTAAAGCGGTACCAAATGAAAAGGAAAGATACATGTCTTTTTTTTCAAAATAGCGCTCGAAATGGGATCGAATGACCAACATCTTTGCGTGAATATCCTCAACAGAATACGAGTTAAAGCAAAGTACAAATTCATCACCTCCAAATCGAATAAGAAGATCTTCTTTTCTCAAATATTGCTTGATTAATCGAGCGGCTTCTTTTAGTTGTAAATCTCCGATTTGATGACCAAGCTTATCATTAATATTTTTAAATCCATCCAAATCAATAAAGACCAAGGAATTATAGGTATTAATATCAAGACGTTCTAATTTTGATTTTGTAAAACAGCCAGTCAAAGGATCAATTGATGTTTGTGTATCCTGCGTATCTTCATACACAAAAATCATGATAAATGTTTTATCGAAATATTTTATCTTTTGGCGATAGGTGTGGAAGTGTGTCGTTTGTGAGCCGACTTCAACCGTTTCATTGGACATTAAAATATCAGAGTCATTATTTAATAACTGCTGATCAAGCTGTAAGCACATTTGATAATCTGGGAATCGAGCGAGTACATCATCGGCAGGCATCCCAACTAAATCACATTCTAAATAATCGACATGCTTTTTATTGTTATAAATGGCCACACCTTGTTCGTCTCTTAAGATAAAAAGGCAATTACAATGCTTCATTAAATTGGTAGTGAATAGAATCGATGGGCTTTTAATGCCATCTAATAATTCTTGGTACTTTCGATTGAGTGCGTCCAGATCAAAATTATTGTAATTAATGCCTAATAAATTGAATGGGTCTTGAGGCTTGAACAGCGCTAAAGCGGCAGTTAATTCTGTCTTGTTTTTTGCAATATTAATATTGTAAATAAAACGGTCAATCGGTGGGTTTACCGAATTCTCTTTACTTAACGATTGTTCTGATTGTGTATCAAGATTATCGTCAAGGGCTGACAGCGGCAATGGGTATGAAAGGTGATAACCTTGTGCTATCACTGAACCAAAAGAGTTAATCAGGTTTAATTGATTAACGCTTTCTATGCCTTTTATAATGACCGTATTGCCTAAAAATTTATTCAATTTGTGGTAAAGCGAACGTAAAAAACAAAACGATAAATAATCATCGCTAATGGCGCTAATAAGAGAGCGGTCTATTTTTATATAGTCAAAGTTTAAGTCTAACAAGGGGTCAGAATTAACACATTCTGTACCATAATCATCTAAGGTAAAAAGAACCCCTAGATTTTTTAAGCGCTGCATATGCAAGCGGATTTTTTCTAAGTCAAACTGTTGATGATTGAAGTTCAACTCTAAGGTAAACCCTTTGTGTTTTTGGAACACGGATTCACAATATTCAATAAATGATTCTGATACTAAGCTTTGGGCAAAAATGTTAATGGATAGATTAATGTTTTTTGGGTTCTTTAAGCTTAATTTGTCGGAAAGTACTTGAGAGATTACAGCTTTATCAAAGTTCTCTTTATCTTCAATCGTAGAAATGAAGTGCAAAGGCGATTCGTCAGAGTTTTTGAATCTTAGTAGTGCTTCATAAGAGACAATAGAACCTTCAAAGAAATTAGGCTGATAAATGAAGTATTTATTCTCAAGCATTATTTTTATTATATCCCAATTGAAATTTTTGCTAATTTATCATGGTTAATGACAAGTTACTTGTATGAATAATCACACAAAATGCGAGCTATGCCAAATTTATAGTTTGAATGAGTAATGAAGTAACATTACTGTCCGTAATGATTTTTACTTTGTAAAGCATTACGGATAAATATGAACATTATTTGTGTTTTTATTGATATTTCTGTGTAATAAACGGACAGCTTGTTGAATATTTACTTCTAATAAATTGATAAGTTGTTGTATGTCATTCAGTTCAGGCATTGAACCTACTTTCGTCAACATTTCAATGGATGTTGCGCTTTCAACAAGGCGGAGAGCATCAAAGTTACTTGCCATTCCTTTTACTGAATGGGAATGTAAGCGAATATTTGCAATTTCTTTATTGTCATAAGCGGTGATTAATGAAGTAATGCTCTCTTCGGAGATATCAATAAATGACAGTAAGAACTCATCTAAAATATCATTATCGTCACCACAAATAGCAATTAATGATGCTAAGCTTAACTCGGCTTCGGTGAGTGCTAATGTCGTTATTTTTTCTTTTGAATGACGTTTTAATTCGATGACATTTTCAGTCGATTTATCGAATGGTTTGGTTTCCGTATTATTACAAGTAATTAACTGTTGATGTTGTTTTATTGCATCCATAAACCCTTGTTCTTGAAGAGGCTTCGTTAATACGTAGTTTGCGCCCGCTTCAATGAAATTATCATGGGCTTCTTGGAATACATCGGCGGTACAGGCAAAAATAACGGTGGGCAGTTTAAGCTCTTTTCTGATGATCTTTGTTGCGCTAATACCGTCCATGATCGGCATGTGATTATCCATAATGATAAGATCAAATACCTGTGACCTTAGGGTTTCTATTGCAAGCTGTCCATTTTCGACAACGACGACTTGATGACCCAAACGCTCACAAAACATTTTGGCGACCAAAGCATTCACTTTATTGTCTTCGGCGACTAAAATCGATAATTTTTGATGGATGAGTTCTTCATTGTCATTAGAGACAAGGGCTTCGGGAGTTTTTTCTTTGTGAATTTGTTTTTTTATAACGGTTTCAAGTGGCAGCATAATAGTAAAGCCAGTGCCTTCTCCTTCCACGCTTTCTACTGAAATATAACCTTGCATAGCATCAACGAGTTGCTTCACTATCGCTAAGCCTAACCCGGTTCCACCATATTGTCGTGTTGTTGCTGATTCTGCTTGAATGAAAGGATCAAAGATATAGTCAAGGCGCTCTTCGCGTATGCCGATACCACTGTCTTCTATTTTGATAAGCAGACCTTGTTTACTTTTTGCGGTAAGGGTATGACTGAAGGTTAATGTGATACTGCCCTTATGGGTGAACTTCACGGCATTACTGATTAAGTTGAAGATGATTTGTCGAATTCGAGGTTTGTCACCATTAAATACTGCACCCGCATTAATCTGATCATGGATAATTAATTCTAATCCTTTATCTTCACAGATCGGGATGTAGGTATTTGCAATAGGACTAATCACATCTTTAAAATCAAAAGGAAGGTTATCTAATTCCAGTTTATTTTGTTCAATTTTAGAGAAATCAAGAATGTCATTAAGTAAAGAAAGTAGGTGATCTCCTGATTCGAGTAGAACGCTAATCTGTTTGTGTTGTT
Organism: Aliivibrio sp. SR45-2; assembly: GCF_963890165.1. Taxonomy (NCBI): domain Bacteria; kingdom Pseudomonadati; phylum Pseudomonadota; class Gammaproteobacteria; order Vibrionales; family Vibrionaceae; genus Aliivibrio; species Aliivibrio sp. SR45-2. The sequence continues at coordinate 12,239 of NZ_CAWPRC010000176.1, forward strand.
CGGGATCTTTTATATTACTCTCAATGATCTGTGCCATGCCTAAAATGCCATTAAGTGGTGTTCTTAATTCATGACTCATGGTTGCTAAGAAGGTTGATTTGGCTTTGTTGGATACTTCCGCTTGTTCTGCTGCATTGAATAAATCAATTTCAAGGGCTTTACGCTTGGTTATGTCTCTTTCTACCGCAATGAACTGCTCCACTGAGCCATCAGAATTAAAGGTGGGAGTAATGGACATATCTATCCAGTACTCTGAGCCGTCTTTATGATAATTGATTAATTCTGATTCAATCGAACCCCCTTCTTTGATGGCGGCAGAGATGCGTGCAACGTCGTCTTTTGAGGTGTTTTCACCCTGTAAGAGATCTCCCGGTTTCTTTCCTAGTACTTCATCGAGTTGGAAGCCTGAGAGTGTAAAAAAACTTTGGTTTGCCCAAGTTAACATGCCATTGTTGTCGGTAATAAGAATGGCATCGTGTGCATGCTCGGCAACAAGGGCAAGCTTCGATTTTTCTTTTTCTGAGTTTACCAGTTCTCTTTTTATAATTAAGGTTTGTTGTAACCGTTCACGTAATTGAAGATAGAAGTAGGAGGCAATCGCGCAGATAAATAACATAACGGTAATGAACATATGATTCTTTATTGATTCGGATTGAGATAACCAATAATTATTTTGTTGTGTCAGCATTTGTTTTACATTGTTGGTAAAAATGTCTTTTTCTTTGTTTTTACTTTCGACTTTAATACGTTCACGAAAGGCGATGTAATTAGATAAGCTTTTAAACCCAACTTGGTTTTTTAATTCATTACTGGGCGGAGAGCTCATTAAACCCGTTAATGTAAATTGTGAGACATACAGTTTATCTTCTAGTTTTGGTAGGGTAGTTAATAGTTTTTTTTCTAATAGTAAAGTCGTGAGTGTTGAATATTCGTATGAGACTTTTAATCTCAGTAGTGTTTCTAGATCGTTAACTAAGGTCGAGACGCTTACTTGGGTGTTTTTTGCATAAATAACGGCTTGATCACTACTAATGAGGAAACTTGATAACCAATAGTTTTGGTCATTTTCTAAGTGTTCAGAAAGGAAAGAGGCTTTTAAATCGGCATTGACCAGCTGAGATGAGTAAGAGTCATAGGCTTTATTGTCTTGATGATTAAAATAATAGAGACTTTCTCTAGATTGAATGATGCTGTCAGACAATGACAAATAAGCACGTTGATATTGTTCGACCAAATGACTTTTGGTGATAATCAACGACAAATACAGAGCAGCACAGGTAATAAATGCGATCAATATAAGACTGAGTTTGTTCGTATTAATTAATATCATTGGATTAACTCCTCTAACGCAGCAGGTCTTGGTGCCGTTAAGGTGTTTAAGAATGCACTGATCTCAACAACGGTCATGGGTGTAAGCTCTTGTCCTAATTGCACTCTAGCCATAATGATAATGGCTTCTTCAAGGGTTTCTGTTTTTCCATGATGAAAATAAGGCGCAGTAATAGCAACATTTCGCAAGCTAGGAACACGAAAGACGTGGCGATCATTGCTGTCTCCTGTGATATCAAATCGACCGAGATCGTTGTTTGCAGAGTCACCAAATTGTGTTTCTAATGCGGCTAAATTGCCAAACTTCTGAAACAAGTTTCCTCCTACATTCTGTCCTTGGTGACAAAATACACACCCCAGTTGTTGGAATTTATCCCAGCCATTGACGGCTATTTGGGATATGGCTCTTTTGTCGCCCTTTAAATAGTGATCAAACGGTGCATCTGGTGTATTGAGCGTTGCCATAAAAGTGACTAAAGCGTCTTTGACAGTGGCTTCTGTGATGTCTCCATTGTATTCCTGTTTGAAACGATTGGAGTAGTGATCTGAAGAGGTAAGAAATTGAATGATGTCAGTCCAATTGCTGTCCATTTCTAATGGATTGTGAATAGGGCCATCAAGTTGTTGCTCTAGACTGGCTGCGCGTCCATCCCAAAAGAAACGGGTGTTTAAACTGATATTGAATAAGGTGGGGGAATTACGAGTACCTTCGCCATGAACACCAATAGAAGCGGGAATAGATTCAGCACCATTCGTAAATATGTGGTGGCAAGATTCGCAACTCACTTGCCCGTTAGAGGACAACCTTGGGTCAAGAAAGAGTTCTAAACCTAATTTAGCTTTGCTTTTTTCTTTAATTTCAACCTTATTTATAGCAGTGATGGCGTTAGAAAAAAACTCATTACTTTTTGGGGTTTGAGTTTGAGTATCAAGATCCCAAATAGGCTCTTGAAAAGAGAAATATAAGTAAATACTGCAAACGCTAATAATGATAAGTGGAATAATCCAACGTAATGGTAAAAATTGCACGGTTGATTCCTTGTGTATATACACTCTACTGAAAAGTATAGTACAAGGTAACTCGATTTAAAGTGCCTAGCTTTAGTTGTCTTAACGTTATAGTTATCAATAATCATTTGCGTATGAAAAGAAAGGTAAAGAAAGACGTCGCATTTCTTCCTTTACCTACCAGCACGTATCTTACGTAGATGTTGTTTATGCCATCAGTGCTTCACATAATAATGAAATTGGATGAATGGTCGTAACATTTGTATTCTCTTCTATTTGCCATTTACAGGTTTCACAATCGGTAATGGCATAATCAGGTTTAGCGGCTTTTATTTGGTCAAATACGTTTTTACCAATCGCAATAGAGGTATCGTAGTTTTCGGTTTTGAACCCATAAGTGCCTGCTAAACCACAGCATTCGCTGTCTAAAACTTGCACTTCTAAACCGGGAATAGCCCTCAGTAATTCAATGGTATAAATATTGCCGCCACTGCGCTCTAAGTGACAAGGCGTGTGGTAAACAATTTTTTTATTCAGTGGTTTCATTTTTGGACCACGACCATTCATGATCTCTTTTAATAAAAAACGGGTTACGTATTCTATTTTCTTCGCCACTTTACTGTTATCTACATCCAGTACGTGTGGGTATTCTTGTTGCAATGTGAAGGAGCACGTTGAAGAGGTCGATAAAATCGGCACGTCTCTACGCTCAATTGCTGCTTCTAAATTAGCGACATTAAATTCTGCATTTTTCTGTGCTTTTTTATGGTATCCATTTGCGATAAGAGGTACGCCACAGCATTTCTCTTTGTCTAATAACTGAACCCCAATGTGCATGTTATTCATGACTTTAATAAAGTCTTTGCCCAATTGTGGGTGATTATAATTAACAAAACAACCATGAAAATAATGCACTTGTTGTTGATAAATCGATTGATCAGTGACTTCTTTTTTATACCATTTACGAAAGGTGCCGTGAGAGTATTTTGGCAACGATTTATGATCATGAACCCCAATCGTTTTATGCATCACTTTTTTGACTAATGGTACGCTCGTCATCGCATTCACAATAGGAGCTACCGGGGTTGCTACCGATCCAAACAGATCGGTATGGCTTAATACGAAATCACGAATACCTTTCATGTTATACGCGGGCTTTCCGTATTTTCCACGGGCGACTGCGATCATATCGCCAATTTTTACACCAGACGGGCAAGCGGTTTCACAACGTTTGCAGTTGGTGCATAACTTTAAGGTTTCATCAAAATATTCAGGGCTTTTAAAGCGTAAACGTTCGCCATCTGGACCACATTGTTTTGGGCCAGGGTAATCAGGGTTTTCTTTAGCCACAGGGCAATAAACAGTACATACGGTGCATTTTAAACACTGATCAAAACTGGTATTAGCTGGCGCTCTGAAAATCAGATTTTCTTTCGAGAAGCTGTCTTTTAATAAATTAGAGCGAAATAGTGGGTTGCTCATAATGCGACCTCAGCGTGTTGTATTGGTTGAGTCTTTACCGATTGCTGCTTAATAATGGTTTCAGCCGCATGGAATCCAGTGCTAATTGCCACACCACTGCCACAGCCTTCTAGTATTGGGTTATAACCAGAAAGAATAGCACCCGCACAAAAAAGATTATTAATGACATGCTCTGACTTTAAGGCTTGAAATTGGTCATTAGTTTTAACGCCCATACTTAAAAATGGATGGGATAGTGGACTAAAAAATTCAGGATTGTACCAATCCGTTCGAGAATCGGTTTGGTCGATATCTAAACCAAAAATAGGTTCTTGCATTGAATCCACACTTGCCTTTAACCCTTGGCTGAAGAAACTGCCTGTGGCTAAAACAAAGTGTTTTGCTTGCAGTGGAAAATCTCCATGATTCTTAGTAAATAGTCGATTTAAATGGTAATAAGAATTGGTCGGGTCTTCTTTTTCTACATAAGAAAACTCTCCTTGAATTACGTGATCACCATTAAATAAGGTGCCCCCTTGATTAATGAAAGCGTGTTTCATCGATTCCTCTAAACGTATTCCTAAAAGTGATGGTGGCATGGTAGGGACTTCGCATAATGTCAGTTGCGTTAGGGCTTCAATTTCTTTTAATAATGCTAGGCCAGTGCCATTACCAAAAATCGCGGGGATCACAACAAGATCACCCGGATTTGCGTGTTGCTGTAATGCGTGGGCAAACTCTTGTAAGTTAGCGCGTTTTGACAGAATTCGAGAAAGATCAATGGATCGTAATTCACAATGATTACGTTTGATGTCTTTAAATGCAGACAAAGAAACAGACGCGGTTGTGATCTCAAGATTAGATAATTGAGGTACCAATTTTAAATTGTCTTGCGCCAGTTTTGGTTGAAAATCACGAAAGCCATCAATGGTGATCAATACCATTTTCTTTACGCTGCTATTTTCTAATGTCATTGGGAACTGATGAACAAAAGGTTGTGATAGCCAAGTCGATTTCATGGTGCCTAATGGTGTTAAACGATAATGATTATGACCATCTTGTTGTGCGCGTAATGGCACCCCGATGTCGGACAGCTTGGTTTGATACCAAGTTAAAGCACGACTGACGGTCTCTTTTCCAAGAACTGAATAAGGATGGGTAGGGTAATTATCTTTAAAGTACTCAATCGTCCTCATTGGGTCTACAACATGCTTTCCATCGGGTGTTTTTGCTAATACATCCACAGAGCCAGAAGAGAAATGTAAAGCACTTTGTCCCGATGCGATTACGGCCGTTTTTAATCCGGCTTCAAGACAACGAAGTGCACAACTTAAGCCGGCCATGCCGCCTCCGATGATGATAGTATCAAATTTCATAATGTGGCCTCTTGTTGTTCTTGTTTTGGTTGAGACGAAGTGCTCTGTTCCGTTTTTGTAGAGAGTGTCGGTATGTCACTGGCACCGAATAAGCCTTCATAAATCCAGTAACTGAATTCGGCCTCGCGCAGAGCATCGCCCCAAAATACGGGTTTAATGCCTTTCCAACGCTCTTCTAAAAAGTGGCTTAATAATTGGCTTGATTGATTACCGCTGATTTGACCATATTCTTCAAATAATCCTGCCGCGCGGTAGGTGCAGAGTTCACCTTGGCACGGTCCCATTCCTAACCGTGTTCTGCGGCGTAAATCCACTAAGTTATGCACGTCTAATTGTTTAATGGCGTAATTGATTTCACCTTGAGTCACCATTTCGCACTCACAGATCACGGCTTGATCTTTTGCATCATCCGTTAAGAATTGATCTGCTCGTTCACCATGACGATAAATCGCACTTTGATAAACGGGTTTTGCTAGGCTTGCTGTTTTCTTGGCGGCAATAGAGGCACCGTTCGATCCAGGAAGCGATCGTAAGTGAGTCGTACACTCTTGGTTGTTTCCCAGTTTTCTAGCGATCATGTCGGTGGTCATTTCAGCCATGAGTCGAGAGGTCATTAATTTACCTCCCGTAATCGTCGTAAAGCCGTTGAGCCCGTCTTTTTCTGCGTGATCAAGCAACACAATGCCACGACTGATATTTCGACCTGAACCATCATCATCAACAGCGACCAACGGACGAACACCTGCATAAGCACGAAGTACACGAGTATTTGCCATTATTGGGGCTAACTTAGCGCCTTCACTCAGTAAAATATCCACTTCTTTAGCTGTGACATGTAAGTCATCAATTTTATCGTAGTCAATGTGCTCAGAGGTGGTTCCTATCAGTGAAATTGTGTCACCGGGAACTAAAATGTCAGCATCTGATGGCTTACGGCAACGGTTGATTACCAAATTATTAATACGATAATCTAAGATAAGCAGAGAACCTTTGGCTGGGAACATCTTGATGCTTAAATCGGCGTATTCACAAATATTTTGTCCCCAGATCCCTGCCGCATTAATGACTTCTTGAGCGAAAATCTCAATCTTTTGATTGGTACGAACATCAATACAATTCACACCAAGTACCGTATCTTGATGGCGAATAAGTGAAGTTACGTGAGTGTGTGTGAGCAAACGCGCGCCATTTTCTTTCGCATCCAGCACATTTGCTGCACATAAACGAAAAGGGTCGAGCGTTCCATCTGGCACTTGAACCGCACCAATAAGATTAGGGTTTACATTAGGTTCTAATAATAGGGCTTCTTTGGGGGTTAATTGCTTGGCGTCAATGCCTGCGGTTTTACATGATTCAATGAATTGTGCTTGGAAATTTAAATCGTCGTCAGGCAGTGAGATAAACAAGCCTTGGGTATCTTCAACACAATGTTTTGCGATGCTTTTAAGGATTTTATTCTCATGGATACATTCTTTGGCAGATTCAGGATCGGTGACGGCATAGCGAGCGCCTGAGTGCAGTAAACCATGATTTCGACCAGTGGTTCCTGAGGCCAAATCGTCTTTCTCAATCAAAATACAATTGATCCCACGCAGTGCACAATCACGCATGATTCCTGTGCCTGTAGCGCCGCCTCCAATGATAATAACAGAGGTTTCTAATCGAGAAGTTTTATCCATAATTTGGTCTCTTTTTTACCACTTTTGATGTATGAAACCATGATGATATTTATGTTCGACACTTTCTTTGATTTAGCTCAATTATGTTCGTTCGAGCGCTCGATTTGCTTTCGTTTTGGTGGGTAGGTCACATTCAAATAAATAAACGAACACAAAAGTAGGCTATTTACCAGATGGTTCATGGGTAAAAAAAGCGTTTTTGTCGTGACAATATTGCAAAGATGCGATGGGGTTCAAATCCACTTAAAAAGTAATGATATAATCGAGGTAATTATTAGTAAATCTAGGTACTGAATGATGAAAATAACTATAGATAAACAAACATTCACTATCGATGAAGAGATAACACTGTTAGCAGCGGCAAAGGAATGCAATATTGAAATCCCTTCACTGTGCGGAAATAACATCAATGGTGAAAAATTGCCATGTGATTTGTGTGTAGTTGAAATTGAAGGGCAAGGAGTTCAACGTGCTTGTGAAACTCAAGTCGTTGATGGTATGCAAGTGATCACTTCGTCTGAAGCGTTAGCAAAACGCCGTCAAAGTGGATTAAATAAAATACTTTCTGATCATTACGCCGATTGCGAAGCGCCGTGCCAAACCGCGTGCCCTGCTGGCGTAGATATACAGTCATATCTGTATCATATTTCGCAGAATGATCATCAAAAAGCGATTGAAGTCATCAAACGAACATTACCAATGCCATTATCGATTGGTCGTGTGTGTCCTGCTTTCTGTGAAACAGAGTGTCGTCGTGGTTTAGTTGATGAACCATTGGCTATCCGTCAACTAAAACGTCACGCGGCTGATGCCGATTTACACGCTCAAGAATCCTATGTACCACCAAAAAAAGCAGACAAAGGTAAATCCATAGCTGTTATTGGTAGTGGCCCTGGCGGTTTAACCTGTGGTTATTACCTAACCAATGAAGGTTACCGCGTCACGGTATTTGATTCGATGCCTAAAGCGGGTGGTTGGTTACGCTATGGTATTCCTGAGTACCGTTTACCAAAATCGATTTTAGATAAAGAAATTGAGTTGATGTGCCGCAACGGTATGGAGATCCAAACCTCGGTTAAATTAGGTGAAGATTTCTCGTTATCGCAACTAAGTGATGATTATGATGCGGTGTGTTTGGCTGTTGGTGCGTCTAAAGCGGTTGAAATGCATTATCAAGGCAGTGATCTGGGTGGGTGTTATTTAGGTGTCGATTACCTAAAAGATTACGTCATGGAATCCAAACTTATTACGGGTAAAAAAGTAGCCGTGATTGGTGGTGGTAATACCGCGATTGATTGTGCTCGTACAGCGGTACGTGATGGTGCAGATACCACGCTTATTTATCGTCGTACTCGTGAAGACATGCCAGCCGAAGACTATGAAGTGGTTGAAGCTGAACATGAAGGCGTTAAATTCCATTTCTTAACTAATCCTGTTGAGAATATTGCAGATTCAGAAGGCCGTGTTACTCAAGTTCGCTTAGAGAAAATGGCATTGGGTGAACCTGATGCATCAGGCCGCCGAAGCCCTAAAGCGACAGGTGAATTCTTCATTGAAGACTTTGATACTGTAATTTCAGCTGTATCTCAAAAACCAGATTTAAGCTTTTTAGAAAACGACACTATTGATTTACCGTTAACACGTTGGAACACGGCTGATTCTAATAGCCTAACCATGCACAGTGGTGTGAAAAACATCTTTAGTATTGGTGATTTTCGTCGTGGTCCTGCAACAGCGATTGAAGCCGTTGCTGATGGACGTATTGCCGCTGAAGCGATTGATCGTTTCTTTAAAGGTGATATGGAAAAAATCCCGACTAAGTTGTTTAATTCTCAAAAAGAGAAGAAGACTAAGCAAGTAGACCCTAAGTATTTTGAGCACATCCAAAAAGCGATGCGCGTTATCATGCCTGAATTAACGGCAGAGCAGCGTGAGCAAAGTTTTGAAGAAGTCGAAACGGGCTTTGATAATGCGGATGCGATCCGTGAAGCAGAGCGTTGTTTAGAGTGTGCGTGTCAGGCGAATACTGATTGTGGCTTGCGTGATTACGCGACGGAGTACAAAGCCGATGAAACCGATTTAAGTAACGAAAGTAAGCAGAAATTTGCGATTGATACCAGCTCTGAGTTCATTGTGTTTGATGCCAACCGTTGTATCAGCTGTGGTCAATGCGTAGAAGCGTGTAACGAAAAAGGCGTACATGGTGTATTGAGCTTCATGAAGAATGAAGACGGTACCAATGCCTCTCGCCCTGAATGTCGTGCTGGTTTTGAGCATGGTTATGACATGGGTAACTCCAATTGTGTGCAATGTGGTGCGTGTGTTCAAGCGTGTCCTGTTGGTGCATTGGTTGATGCACGTGATAAATCACAAGGTCGAATTGAGTTATTAAAACCGGTCGATACTATTTGTACTTATTGTGGTGTCGGCTGTAAGTTGACAATGTTAGTGGATGAATCGAAAAACAAAATTAAGTACATACAAGGTGCGAAAGGCTCTCCAGTTAATGAGGGCATGTTATGTGTGAAAGGACGTTTTGGTTTTGATTTCGTTGGTAGTGATCAACGTTTAACAACACCATTAATTCGTAAAAATGGTGAATTAGTACCAGCAAGTTGGGAAGAGGCAATAACGCTTGTTGCTGACAAGTTTAGTGCAATTAAAACGCAATATGGCGGAAATGCATTAGCGGGATTCTCTTCGGCAAAAACCACCAATGAAGATAACTACGCCTTCCAAAAATTGGTTCGTTGTGAGTTTGAAACCAATAACCTCGATCATTGTGCGCGTCTTTGTCACTCAACGACAGTGACTGGCCTTGAAGCCTCGATTGGCAGTGGGGCAATGACCAATGATATACCAAGTATCAAGCATTCAGATCTGATCTTTATTATTGGTTCAGATACCACATCTGCTCACCCGATCATTGCTTCGCATATCAAACAAGCTATTCGTCATCACGGTGCGCGTTTGGTTGTGGCGGATCCTAAGCAAGTGGATATCTCGGATCATGCTGAGTTATATGTAGCGCAGCGTCCGGGTACCGATGTGATGTTACTTAACGGTATTATGCAGCAGATCATCAAAAACGACTGGCACGATCAAGCATACATCGCTGAACGTGTTGAAGGTTTTGATGAACTAAAAACTGAAGTGATGTCAGAGACATATTCGCCTGAGAAAATTGAGCTAATCACCGGTGTGAAAGCGCACGATGTGATTGAAATGGCACGTTATATCGGTACAGCAAAACGTACGGCTATTTACTATTCAATGGGCATTACACAGCACACGACAGGGCATGACAACGTTCGTTCTATTGCTAACCTGCAAATGCTGTGTGGCAACATTGGTATTGAAGGTGGCGGTATTAACCCACTTCGTGGTCAATCAAACGTGCAAGGTGCGTGTGATATGGGCGCATTACCAACGGATTTCCCGGGTTACCAAAAAGTGGAGAATCCTGCGGTTTACGAGAAGTTCGTTAAAGCGTGGAACAAGCCAAACTTACCAAATAAGAAAGGGTTAACGCTAACGGAAATCATCGATGCCGCGTGTCATTCTGAAGTGAAAGGCTTATTCGTGATGGGTGAAAACCCGGTATTGAGTGATCCTGATCAAGCGCACGTTATTCACGGTTTAGAGACGTTAGATTTCTTAGTGGTACAAGACATCTTCATGACAGAAACCGCCGCATACGCAGACGTGATCTTGCCTTCGTGTTCGTTTGCAGAGAAAGCGGGCCACTTTACTAATACTGAGCGTCGTGTTCAGCGTATCTCACCTGCGGTTAATCCTCCGGGTGAAGCGAAAGAAGATTGGTGGATTATTCAAGAAATTGCGAAAGCGATGGGCGGAGATTGGAGCTATCAATCGGTTGAAGACATTACTGAAGAAATCACTCAAGTGACTCCTCAGTATCAAGGCATGCATTGGGATGCGATTGGTAAAAATGGACTTCAATGGCCGTGTAATGATGTGAATCCACAAGGAACTCGCATTATGCATAGCGAGCAATTCATTCGTGGAAAAGGTCAAATGGCAGCGGTTCCATTTAGATACGCCGCAGAACTGCCTGATGAAGAGTATCCATTAGTCCTTACAACGGGTCGCTTATTAGAGCAATATCATACCGGCACCATGACTCGTAAAACCAAAGGGTTGAACAACCTTGCAGGGCCGCGAGCTATGATCAGTGTGGCAGATGCAGAGCGTCTTGGTATCTCTAACAGTGAAATGGTTAGAGTCTCGACCCGTCGTGGCACCATTGAGGCTCCTGCATTTGTGACTAAGCGTATGCAAGAAGGGGTGGTGTTTGTTCCGTTCCACTTTGTTGAAGCGGCGGCGAATAAATTAACCACAACAGCGTTAGATCCTCATGCGAAGATCCCAGAGTTTAAAGTTGCCGCAGTGAAAGTTGAGAAGATCGTAGTACCAGAAATGTGTGAATAATAATTATACGTTAAAATAAAAAATGCCCGATGGTTATACAATCATCGGGCGTTTTTGTTTGTGACTTTTCTCTTTTTGAACAGAGTTAAATTACTTATTGTTCAGTGCATTTAGCTCTGCAATTTTTACAATCACATCAACCGCTTGTTTCATGCCATTAATTGTAATGAATTCGTGAATACCGTGGAAATTGTAACCACCGGTAAAGATATTAGGGCAAGGTAAACCCATAAACGACAAACGAGCGCCGTCTGTGCCGCCACGAATAGGTTTGATGTCTGGTTGCACATCACACGCAGTCATCGCTTGTTTTGCTAATTCAATAACGTGTGGATGAGGCTCTACCATTTCACGCATGTTGAAGTAACTGTCAGTTAAAATCAGTTCAACACGGCCTTTTTCTAGTCTTTCGTTCAGTTCATCGACTTTTTGTTGCATAAAGGCTTTACGCTCTGCCATGCCTTCACGGCTAAAGTCACGCACAATATAGCCCAGTTCGGTTTTTGCCACGCCGCTTTCCATTGATTTCAAATGATAGAAACCTTCGTAGCCTTCTGTGCCTTCTGGTGTTTCATCGCTCGGCATCATCAATTGGAATTGTGCGGCAATGTTCATTGAGTTGATCATCTTGCCTTTTGCTGTGCCTGGGTGAACGTTGACACCATGACAAATCACATCAGCGCTAGTTGCATTAAAGTTTTCGTATTCCAACTCGCCAACAGGGCCACCATCAATAGTGTAGGCCCATTGTGCGTTGAATTTTTCAACATTAAATAAATTAGCACCACGGCCAATTTCTTCATCTGGCGTAAAACCAATGCAAATATCACCGTGTGGGATCTCAGGGTTTGCTTGCAGTACTGCGATTGCTGTTAGAATTTCTGCAATACCCGCTTTATTATCGGCACCAAGTAATGTTGTACCATCTGTGGTAATTAAATCGTGACCAATAAGCGTATTTAAATCAGGAAATTGAATTGGATTGAGTTCTTCACCACTCGTACCAAGTGCGATGATATCACCTTGATAATTCTTAATAATTTGTGGTTTAACATTTTCACCAGACGCATCTGGTGCAGTATCCATGTGGGCAACAAATCCAATAGCTGGCACATCATAATCAACATTTGAAGGCAAACGAGCCATGACATAGCCATTCTCATCAACAGAGACATCGGCAAGCTTTAATTCTTTTAGTTCGATAACTAATTGGTTAGCAAGATTAAGCTGCTTTTCTGTACTTGGACATTGTGGTGCTGAAGGGTTGGATTGAGTATCGATACTCACATAAGAAAGAAAGCGTTCAACAAGTTGTTTCATGGAGCCTCTGCATAATTAAAAAATGTGGAATGAGTATGGATCTAAATGCAGAACGTGTTGTTGCGGTACATCATAAAAAATGAAAGTGATAAGTATTTATCGATAAAATA
>NZ_CAWPRC010000177.1:0-24560 GCF_963890165.1 Aliivibrio sp. SR45-2
CATTTATAACACGCAATTAGACCATATTTCAATTCTAAATTATGAATACTATGATTTATCTGAACACCATATTGCCATTTTTTCGCAATTTCCAGAAGAGCATGTCTTTATCGCAGAAGTTCATGGAACATTGAGCCTCTTTAGTAGTAAAAATAACAATCGAACAAAATAAAGTTAAGGTTACTTTCACCCTAACTCTATCTTTATTATTACGACTTATTTCTTTCTACACCACGAAAGAAGATTGGAAACAGTTGTATTAATCGATAACATATCCAAATCAATAAACTGGTTACAATCACAGCAACAACAATAGATGAAGCTCGATACAAAATAGCAAAGAAGGCGTCTTTTTGACCCGGTATTGCCCCTGTGATTGGAATGGTTAATGCAGCCATTGCAGAAAAACCGATACCTTTCATTACTGGTTTGTCACTGGCTAACCACTTACAAAAATACCCTGAAGCAATAGCAAAACTTAAGATATATAAAATAGGATTTTCATACAAATCATATAAGAGTAACTGAATCGCCATTGCGGCTAAACATCCTGCAACGGTTCCTATAATACGAATACGAGCCATCGCAAAAGACCCCACTAACGTCATAGGAGAGAGCATGATTAACATAGACGCTTGCGCTGATAATGAATCATTCAAATTACCTATTTCAAAAATAAAAAAGACGACCATTGCAACCATCCAGCCAAGAGCCGTTTGCTCTAACATTTCTCTTGGATCTTTACTCTGCCCTTCTACTTTTAATATGGGTTTACTCTCTTCGACTGGATCAGGGAATAAATAAAAAGCAAGCGCACTAATTGGTACAACCATAACAGCTGCAACCCAAACTCCAATAATGAAATTTTCTAAGTCAAAGTTCGCGTAAGAACCAAAATTCAATAGGATTGAGCCAATGAGTAACCCAGTATAACCGAATAAATAACTCGCTTTATAGTGCATGGCATGGCATTTAAACAGGAGTAATAGGCCTACCGCTACTGTCATTAACATTGGATAAGGTTGCAGAAAACCAACAATTAAAGAAACCTGAATACTTACCCAAAAAATACTGACCATTAATTGAATAAACATCTCTGAATGCCAACGATTCAAATTAGATAACACGAATAATGGCAGTAACGTACCAAACATCCCATTTGACCACCCCAATAATGTACACATTGCAAAACCTGCAACACAACCAAACCATATTCGTAATGCTTTCATCGTAGCCTCACACTAATAAATATAATGTAAATAGCTGATCATCACGATCAAACTGTGTCCAATATAATCAATGATATTGTTGCCTGACGTATAAATAATAACCGTAGCTCTAGAACCCACAAATAAGCGCGGTGAAAAGGACTCAGAACTAATCAAGTTCACTCTTACTCGTTGAGCGTCACGTACCCAGCGATTACTGACTTCAACACTGCTTAACTGTCCATTGGCCTTCTGCTGCGCCGACGCGACACCATAATCTCGGCTTTCAACGGTTAATGGAAAAACCTCACCAGGCATTGCATCATAAGCAACTTCAGCTTTCATTCCTTTATTCATCTTTGATGTCGCTTTTTCACGATAATCTGCTGAGATCCACAGCGAATCAGTAGGAATGAACGTCAGTAATGGTTGGTTTGCATTAGCAAATACACCTACGTGTAATTGCATATTAGTGATAATACCTTCATTTTGAGCAATTACTTGTGTGTTCTCTAAATCAAGTTGCGCTTGTTTTAATGTATTTTTAGCCGATAATACCGCACTACTTTGACCATCTCCTTTCCCTAGTTTCACTTCTAGTGCATGTACTTTTTGCTTAGCAGCCATAAGGTTTGCCGATGATTGATCTCTTTTAGTTAAGACCGTATCTAATCCAGAGACTGACACCGCTCCAGATTTCGCAAGTCTTTTAATTCGGTGATATTCACGATTAGCATTATCCGCAGTAACTTGTGTTGTTATTACGTTTGATCGCGATGCTTCAATATCAGCGACTAATGACGCTTCTTGCTCTCGAGCTTGAGCCAATGCTATCTCTGCTTTTCTCACCGCTAATTGATATTTTTCATCATCAATTTTAAACAATAATTCCCCTTTCTTTACTAACTGATTATTTGTATGGCTAACTTCCACAATGCGGCCAGACACTTCAGGTGAAATCTGAACAACAAATCCTTGTACTTTGCTTTGCGTAGTTAATGGCGTCAATCTGTCTGACATGACCAAATACGCGGTTACAATGAGAAATAAGACGATTAGGATTCGCATCCATTGTTTAAATTTTTGTTCTGCAGCTTGCATGAATTTTCTCGGTAAGGATCTGAATATGCATTATAGAGAATGAAAAGTTTTCGAATAGATGGCAAAATAAGCCATATACGACCTATAAATAGGACAATAATATGAGTGACACTATAAAATCACTGCCTTCTTTTGATGATATTTATCTATTTGTGCTTGTTGTTAGGCATAAAGGCATTAGCTCTGCAGCTAATTTCTCGGGATTACAACGCTCAAAAGTCAGTCGTCGTTTACAAGAATTGGAAAAATGCTTAGGCCATCAACTGCTTATTCGAACTACGCGGGCAATAGAACTCACCCAACAAGGTGAATGGCTGTATCAGCAAGCGTCGAACCCAATTAATACACTTGTCGATGCTAGTCGATTAATGAAAGAACAACATTTAAGCCCAAAAGGCACGTTAAGAGTAGCTATTCCACCCGCTCTTGGAATGACAGAGGTATTCTCACAGCTCATTGAACAATACATTGATGACTACTCTGAAGTGAAACTTGAAATAGAGCATCATGTTCAATCACTTGATCTTCGTCGAGAGAATATTGATCTACAAATTTTACCAAGCTATATTGAACCACTGCATGATGATTACGTTCAGCAACGTTTAATTCAAATTCCTTACAGTATGGTTACGTCACCAGAATATCTACAGAATAATGGAAAGCCTGACAATATAACTCAGTTGAATAATTTTCACCTGTTAGCCAGTCGTTATAATAAGAGTCTTTTACCCCAAGGATTAACGTATCATTTATTTAGTGATGATCTTAATTTATTGCAAAGATTGGCGTTATCCGGAAAAGGGATTGCTTTACTACCCTCAATATTAATAGAGGATAACATTCAATCTGGACAGTTAATTGAAGTTTTACCTAGGCAATCATTCACTGACCTTACGATTACATTAGTATACCCAACACCAAGTTATTTACCTGAAAAAACAAGAATGATGGTAAAATTATTTAGACAAAAGTTCTCATAAATAACCTTAATTTTCAATTAATTAACTATAATTCAATAATGGCATTTGGCATTTGTGTTTGATTTTAATTTACAAGTGCCATATTCCAACTTGTTAATAAGAATATCATTAGGTCTATAAACATTAAGGAAGCACTTTTCCTTTATATAGAGCATAGGATATCATCATGAACTTAATTGACTTTACTTTTTCAGATCGAAAGATACTGAAACAACTGCAAATACAAGGTATGACAATTAATGAAGCGATTCGATCGATCATGTGTGATATCTATTATTTAAATTATAAAGATCGAGCCATAATGAGAGCAGCAATTCGATTAGTTGGTGAAGAGAGAAAAGATCAAATAATTACTAATATACAATTTAGTAAAAGAAAGCAGTATATGACTGAAATCACATAAAAATAAAGCCAATATCATAACAAATATTGGCTTTATTGCATTTTAAATCATAAGGCATCAATTTAAAATTATTAAATCTCCATTAAAAAATCAAGATTGATGTATTTACCCATACTCTTGCGCTTAATACTTGGCATATACGGGATTTCCCCCAGTTTTGGTGCCGGCATCTTATCTTCTAACATCTCGATAATATCAGCGTAATGCTCAGTGCCCGGATTCACTCGGTTTGCTACCCAACCAACAATGTCTAAACCATCATGCTTTATCGCTTCTGCTGTTAGCATCGCATGGCTTAAACACCCTAATTTAATGCCTACAACTAACACAACAGGGAGCTTTTCTTGCTGCACCCATGTAGATAAGCAATCGCTTTTAGATACCGGTACACGCCAACCACCAGCCCCTTCAACTAATACGATATCAGATTTGGCTTTAAGTGATGCTAACCCTTTAGATAAGACAGAATAATCAATCACAATATTCTCAGCCGCCGCCGCGATATGCGGAGAGGTAGGCAACAATAATGCGTAGGGATTTACTTCATCATAGCTTAACTCTACGTTAGCGACAGAGCGTAAATGAATCGCATCAGAGTTTTGAACACCATCACCTTTATCTTCTGAACCAGCCGCAATAGGTTTGTAAGCTGCGGAACGTAAACCTTTCATGTTTAACGCATCTAGAATTGCTTTTGAAGCAACGGTTTTACCAACATCTGTATCTGTACCTGCAATAAAAAATGCATCAATCATTACGTATAACTCCATAACCCACCTGATACGTTGCAGGTAAGCGGTTAAATTCATTTTTAAACATTTGATATGCCTCTTCTACTGCTAATAGCTTTTGCTTACTCAGCAAACCTGACTGTCGGCCATTAGGTAAATGCGTTGCTCCAATGCCTTTTAAATCCTTCATTAAAGCTGTCGCAGAAGAGTACATCATCTCAACAGGAATGCAGTCTAGTTGATAGGAATGGTTCTCAGATTGCGCTAACGCAAGGTTTACCGCCGATAAGGTAATGAATTCATTCACATGTTGATATATATCAACCTTTGACCATGCTTTTTTTAACTCAAACAGAGATCCATCTAGCAAAGTTGAGAATATAACCTTGCCTTTATTTTCGGTAACTCGTTTCATTTCAGCTAAAGGAACAGATAAATCCTGACACCATTGCAACGCTAAACTTGAAATCACTACATCAAATTCATTCACATCAAAAGGAAGATCTTCCGCATCACCTTGAACATAAGAAATGTTATAATCACCGCAACGTTCTTTCGCTTTGACCAGCATTGCATGAGCCAAATCAAATGCAACAACGGTTGCCCCACGATTCAGCAGTTGTTCACTGCAATATCCAGTACCACAACCGATATCAAGAACACGCACCCCATCTAATTTTATTGGTAAATACGACATAAGATGATCCGCAACTTGACGTTGAAACTCTGCCGAGCGATCGTAAGTATGAGCCGCTTTACTAAATGCAGCAGCAATCGCTTCTTTATTTTTACTGTGATTTTTAATCCAATATTCGGCGTCTATGGCGACAGCTTGATTAACCATAATTCCATCACCTTAATTCTGTTATCGCTTGAGTAAGCAATTTAATGTCTTTCTCTGAATGGTTTGCACTTAACGTCACTCGTAAACGAGCGGTACCCAACGGGACTGTGGGGGGACGAATCGCGGTAGTCCACATTCCCTTTTCTTTTAATGAATAAGATAAGGCCATCGCGGTTTCGCTGTCACCAATAATGATCGGCTTGATTGGTGTTTGCGTTGTAATAACACCAACAGATGATCTTAACTCTGATTCAAATTGCTGACTTAACTCGTCTAGTTTTTTACGACGCCATTCTTGTTGTTGGATCATCGATAACGCATGTGATAACGCATGTGCTTGTGCTGGTGGCATCGCGGTTGAATACACATGATGACGAGCAAACTGAGATAAATAATCGCCACACTCAACGTTGCACAATACCGCAGCACCAGACAGACCAAACGCTTTACCAAAAGTAACAACGAGAATATCAGGCGTAATTTGATAAAGATCGCAACATCCACGGCCATGACTTCCTAGCACCCCGCACCCATGAGCATCATCCACCATGAACCAAGCGTTATTTTCTTTCGTTACTCTTGATAACTCAGATAAAGGGGAAAGATCACCGTCCATACTGAAAACGCCTTCCGTTACCACCAAAGAAGGATTACAAATTGATGCCTTCAGTAATTTATCTAAGTGTGCTACATCATTATGTTTAAAACGCTTCATGCTCGCAGGTGATAAAATTCCTGCTTCCATCAACGAGGCATGATTCAATTTATCTTGAACGACTTGATCGCCTTTTTCTAATAACGAAAACAGAATCGCTTGATTGGCACTAAAGCCCGAATTAAACAACACAGCACAATCAAAACCTAACCATTCAGCCAACTGTGATTCAAGATCAGCGTGAGGTTTTGAATAGCCAGTAACTAAAGGTGAAGCACCGCTGCCACTGCCATATAAAGAAAGGCCCAGTTGCCATGCTTGTGTTAATTCTTGACTGCCGGCTAAGCCAAGATAATCATTCCCTGAAAAATTAAGGTACGATTTACCATCGACACTTAATCTGGATTGATTACCTTGTTCAATAACCGTTCTGGCACGAGTTAGCCCTGCTTGCTTACGCAAAGTAAGTGCAGAGCTAATACGTTCACTAAACGCTTGCTTCATAAAATAAATCGTTTTTATCAGGGCGAGAAGCCACACGCTCAGCAACGCGATCTAATAATTCATGTTCTTGAACTTCATCTGGCTTTTGAGCCACTTGATGGCTGTTCACACCCAGTTTTTTAAATAACTGCATGTCACTGTCTTCATCAGGGTTTGGCGTCGTCAATAATTTACAACCATAAAAAACCGAGTTGGCCCCTGCCATAAAGCACAAAGCTTGCATCTGTTCATTCATGCTTTCACGACCAGCAGATAGGCGAACCGCGGATTCTGGCATCATGATCCGAGCAACAGCAATCAAACGAATAAAATCAAATGGATCTACGTCTTCTGCATCTTCTAATGGCGTACCTTTTACTTTTACAAGCATATTCACAGGTACTGATTCAGGGTGTTGCGGAAGATTCGCTAATTCAACAAACAGTCCGGCACGGTCATTAACACTTTCCCCCATGCCAATAATGCCACCAGAACAAATCTTCATTCCCGCATCACGAACATGTGATAACGTATCTAAACGATCTTGATAAGTACGTGTCGTAATAATATTGCCGTAAAATTCTGGAGAAGTATCTAAATTATGGTTGTAGTAATCCAATCCTGCGCCTGATAATTCGCCAGCTTGATCTGATGTGATCATCCCCAAAGTCATGCATGTCTCTAGGCCAATGTCTTTCACGCCTTTAATCATATCCAATAGATAAGGCATATCACGCTCTTTTGGATTCTTCCAAGCCGCTCCCATGCAAAAACGCGTTGAACCAGAGTCCTTCGCTTTTTTCGCCGCATCAAGCACACTTTCTACTTCCATTAGACGTTCACGATCGACATCAGTGCGGTAATGAGCACTTTGAGGACAGTATTTACAATCTTCAGGGCATGCGCCTGTTTTGATTGATAACAACGTACTCACTTGCACGTAATTTGCTTCTTGATATTGTCTATGAACAAGTTGAGCTTCAAAGACTAAATCCATAAAAGGCTTATCCATTAAGGCCTTAACTTCTGCTACTGTCCAGTTATGTCTCACTTCCACGTGTAAATTCCTTTAATTTTGTGTTGTTTTTATACTTGGCTAGTCTACGGTTAAACGATACACTGTCAACCTAAATGAAAGCACAAAGTTTACAACTGGTGAATTAATGAGCAATAATATCGATTTGGATTTTGACCGTCAGCACATTTGGCATCCGTATACTTCTACCTTGAACCCTCTTTCTTGTTACCCTGTCACTCACGCGTACGGGGTTAACCTCTATTTAGAAGATGGGCGAGAATTGGTCGATGGCATGTCTTCTTGGTGGTCAGCTATTCATGGCTACTCCCACCCACATCTTAATCAAGCATTGAAAGCTCAAACCGATAAAATGGCACATGTTATGTTTGGCGGTATTACTCACCAGCCAGCGGTTGATTTATGTAAAAAATTAGTCGAGTTAAGCCCCTCTCGATTAGAGCAAGTCTTCTTAGCCGATTCAGGCTCTGTTGCGGTGGAAGTAAGCTTAAAGATGGCACTGCAATATTGGCATGCAAAAGGACAGCCTCGCTCTAAATTCATAACCGTTCGTCACGGTTACCATGGTGATACATTTGCAGCAATGTCCGTTACTGACCCTGATAACTCTATGCATGGTTTGTATAAGGGCTTTCTTCCTGAGCACCTATTTGTTGATTCACCGACAAGTAAGTTTGGCGAAGAATGGAACCCTAGTGACATTATTTCTTTAGAAACAATGTTAGCTGAACATCATAACGACATTGCAGCGATGATCCTTGAACCTATCGTCCAAGGTGCTGGTGGAATGCGTTTATACCATCCTCAATATCTAAAAGAAGTTCGTCGCTTATGTGATCATTATGGATTACTACTGATTTTGGATGAAATTGCGACGGGATTTGGTCGAACAGGTAAGTTATTTGCTTGTGAACATGCAGATATTGAACCTGATATTATGTGTATTGGTAAAGCATTAACAGGGGGTTATATGACACTCTCTGCGACCTTAACCAGTAAAATTGTGGCAGATACCGTATGTGGAGGAGACGCAGGTTGCTTTATGCATGGCCCTACATTTATGGGGAATCCGCTAGCCTGTGCCGTTGCTAATGCAAGTCTAGAGATAATTAAACAAAACCGATGGCAAACTCAAACTAAACAAATTGAAACCTGTTTTGCAGAGCTATTGCCTACACTAAAAAAACACGATGTCGTTGCTGATGTTCGCTGGTTAGGAGCAATCGGGGTTGTAGAATTAACAACACCAGTCGAAATGGAAAAAATACAAGCGCACTTTGTTGACCAAGGGGTTTGGATCCGACCATTTGGTAAACTTATTTATTTGATGCCTCCGTTTATTTCAGAGCCTGAGCACATCACAAAATTAGTTAACGCCATTGATAGCGCATTAACCGAATTATTCTGATTTCCAACGACAGACACAAAAAAACCGATGCCATATTAGATCATCGGTTTTTATTTTTAGCCGTAATTCGCGCTATTTTTTCGGTTCATTGGTGAAATCATCTTCTACTAACTTATAGATAATGAAGATAGCCAATTGAAGTAGAGCCATAAGTAGTAAACTCATGATCACATAACGCTCAGAAAAAATGCCAATACCATGTAATACGGTTGATTGGATAACAAACGCACCCACCACACCCAAAATCAACAACTGTAAAAACTTAATGAACTTTAACATTTAAAAATCCTTTCTATTTATTAATTTTATTCAATAACAAACTGAGTATAACAAACACTTAGCGCTCTGTTTATCTTTCGTTCATTATTCCTATACCAATTATTCATTCTGAGAAATCAACAATGCACAATCTAATCAGGCTTCCAGTGTTCATTGGTTTTTGAGGTAAGAATATGATCTTCCCACCCACCATTGATGTATAAATAAGCTTTCGCTTCACCTTCTTTTACAAAGCCAAGTTTAGATAATACATTACCGCTTTTATTGTTACGGGGAATATAAGCAGCCATGATTCGATGAAGATTCTGAACCGTAAACATCCAATGAATGGTTTTTTCTACGGCGCGTTGCATGATTCCATTGCCTTGTTCATTTTCATCTAGCGAATAGCCTACATTCGTTGCATAGAATGGAAATCGAGTAATATTGCTGTAGCTCACCGTACCAATGATTCTCTTTTCTTGATTATCAAAGATCACAAAATAGAACGCCAAATTATGTTTATGCAGTTCAACAAGTTGCAGCAAACGTTGCTTCCAGCCCTCTGCAGTAAAAAAAGCGTTCGCACGCTTTGGCTCCCACGGCTCTAGGTGATGACGATTACGCATAAAATAATTAGCAATCATTACGGCATCACTGCTTTTAATCAAACGAACTTGGTAATGGTCAAAATCAAAATGTACATCCATATTGTTCATCCCTACTTCTTACCGATACCATAATCACGTAATTTATTCGCAATTGCAGTATGAGAAACACCCAGACGTTTAGCGAGTTTTCTGCTCGATGGAAAGTCACTATACAAACTTGATAAAATAGTAGATTCATAGGTCTTCATGATTTCATCCAACGTACCATCTATATTGAGATTCATCATATTCGTACTATTTTTATCCATATTAGGCAACATGAAATGAGAAATATTCAACTGATTTCGGTCCATCTGAGTTAGGGCTTTTAAGGTTGCACTTTTCAGCTGTCTCACATTTCCAGGCCACGAATAACTGCGTAAATACTCATAAACATCTTCCGATATCGACGGTTTAACGATACCTAACTCTTTGCATAATTGAGCAACAAAAAATTCAAATAACGTAGCAACATCTGATGGGCGCTCACGCAATGGCGGGATCTCTAAAAACAACACGTTCAATCGATAATAAAGGTCTTCTCGGAATATGCCTTGTTCTACTAAGTCTAGAAGTTCTTTCTTACTCGCGCCAATAATGCCTACATCAACGTGAATTTCTTTCTCTTCTCCAACACGACGAAAATTACCATCTTGGATGAAACGTAATAACTTAATCTGTAATAGAGGGCTCATTTCACTGATTTCATCAAAGAAAACGGTTCCGCCATCGGCTTGTTCAATAATCCCTTTCTTTCCTTCTGGCATATTCGGAAACGCACCAGGGGCATAACCAAATAATTCAGTCTCTGCAACGTCATCAGGCATGGCTGCACAGTTAACGACCATAAATGCCTTACCCGAACGAATAGAAGCATTATGACAAGCACGTGCTAGCATTTCTTTGCCCGTTCCCGTCTCTCCTTGAATAAGTAAAGATTGATCAATATCGGACAGTTTTTTCGCTTGAGAAATCAATTTTTTGTATTTAGTCGATGAGCCGACAAAATGCTCAAAACCCAAATTAGACGATTCAGGGATAAAAGGTCTTGCGTGCTGTGATTCTACTGCGGGCTTAATGATTACCACCGCGCTTACCAGTATCGATGCATTACTGTCATTCGTAATGTATACCGGCATAATTTCCATCACATAAGCAACACCATCAACTTTCATTGATTCACGTTGACGAATACGCGACTCTTCCAACCAAAGCATGACATTAAAATCAGGAACAAGAACCGTCGCTGGTTGAGCGATTAACGCCTCTCTTTCTAATTTAAACAATGACATTACCGCGTGATTTACCGTGTCAATTTTACCTTTTAAATTAATCGAAAAAACAGGGTCTGGTAATGTACTCAATACCGCGAGCAATTCGGTATTACGACGTTCACTCGGTAAGAATTGAATTTTTCTTACATCAATAACCCCATCGATTCGTCGAATTTTTGCCATTAATAGACTAAACTCTTCAAAGTCAACTTCAGGAAAGTTAAGGTAAATTAAGCCCGATTTATCAATCTCGATATCTCGTAAATCAATACTCTGAGAAGCAAGAATATCAAGTAACTCACGGGTTAGACCTAATCGATCTTTACACTGTACTTCAAGACGCACAAACAATCCTTAATAAGAGAGGTGTCACAATATGTTTACAGGCAGTTTGCGTGAGTAAAAAAAAAGAGTCAAGCTGAAGTGATCCAAATGGAGAGTTAATTCGTTTAATTAACTACATATAATAAAAATAAGCAATGGAGTGTAAATCATGGATATTCAAGTTGGTATAAGTTCATGCGTCAATGGTGAAAGTGTTCGTTTTGATGGCGGGCACAAAAGTAATAAGTTTGCCTCTAAAGTGCTTGCCCCTTATTTCACTTATGTTCCAATCTGCCCTGAAGTCGGCAGTGGAATGTCAGTTCCTAGACCAACCATACGTCTTGTTACTAACGAAGAGCGTATCGCCCTAGTCGATTCAAAGAATGCATCACTTGACTACACCGATTCAATGATCGAATTCTCACAGAAAACCGTTAATCGATTAAAAGAAACCGAAATGTGTGGTTACATTGTCTGCGCTAATTCTCCAAGCTGTGGCATGGAGCGTGTCAAAGTTTATAGTAAAAATAGTGCGACTAAAAATGGCGTAGGTCTTTATACTCAAATATTAATGAAAGAGATGCCTTGGTTACCCGTAGAAGAAGATGGACGACTCTCTGATCCTGTATTAAAAGAGAACTTCATTACTCGTGTGTTTTGCTTAAATGATTTATATAAATCGATGGATGGCAACCCAACACCTGGGAAAATCATTGCGTTTCATTCCCGCTATAAATACACCTTAATGTCTCATTCAACCGTCGGTTACAAAGAACTCGGTAAGTTAGTCGCTAAAGTCGCGGATTATGACATCCACGAGTTCTTTGCTATTTATCGTACTCAATTGATGCAAACCATGTCGATTCGTGCGTCACGCAAAAACAATACAAACGTATTAATGCACCTACAAGGGTATTTCAAAAAAGAACTAGAATCACCACAGAAAAAAGAATTAGCCCTTGTGATTCAAGAATACAATCAAGGATTACTGCCTCTATTGTCTCCGATAACCTTAATTAAACACCATTTAGGAATACATACTAACGAATATTTAGCCAAACAATCATTCCTGAATCCATACCCTCAAGAATTGAGATTACGCTATGGATTATAAACCAACGACACAATGTGTTTGGTTTAGAACTGATTTAAGAATTGCTGATAACCCTGCGTTATCGGCAGCCCTTGCCAATCAAGAACCAACCATTGCTCTTTATGTCGTTAGTGAAGCGCAATGGAAAAAACACCATAAATCTTCTATTCAAATTGATTTAATCAAAAGACGTTTACTTGAGTTAGAAAAAGAGCTGCAAGAAATAAACGTCCCATTAATTATTGTGTCTTGCCCGTGGTTCAAAAATACCTCAGAGCAACTTACAATGCTCTGCAACGATCTCGATATTACTCATCTGTTTGCGAATAAAGAATACGAAGCCGATGAATTAGCCCGAGATGCCGATGTAAGATCACAGTTAACGAATATTGAGAGTCACTTCTATAATGCAAAGTGCGCCGTCACGGTTGGTAAAATAATAAATAAAACCCAGAAACCTTATAAAGTATTCACCCCCTTTAAAAAAGCATGGCGAGCGTATTTTTATCAGCACTTCCCAACCATAGAAAAAGTCATTCCTTCGGTTCCACTGTCTGAACAACAGTTAAATACATTAACACCTTATTTAGATAGCAAATTTACCTCATCGATGAATAATGAAAGCAAAGTGTGGCCAGTTTCGAATACTGCGATACTTAAAAAAATGCGTCTATTTTGCCGAGAGAAATCACAAGATTATCATGATCAGCGTGATTACCCAGCCATTAATGGTACGAGTCAAATATCGCCTTATCTTGCTATTGGTGCACTTTCAGCAAAACAATGTATTTTAAGTTTGCACTTAGAAGCCAATAATCAACTCTCACAAGGTCAAGAAATTTGGCTTGATGAGTTAATTTGG
This sequence comes from Aliivibrio sp. SR45-2, assembly GCF_963890165.1. NCBI lineage: Bacteria > Pseudomonadati > Pseudomonadota > Gammaproteobacteria > Vibrionales > Vibrionaceae > Aliivibrio > Aliivibrio sp. SR45-2. The sequence goes on from NZ_CAWPRC010000177.1 coordinate 13,311, forward strand.
CGAGAATTTTACACCCACTTACTCTATTTTTTTCCTAGCTTATCGAAGAACCACGCGTTCCTTGATTTTGAAAAACACATTCAGTGGAATAATAAACAAGATCAGTTTGAACAATGGTGTAATGGTGAAACTGGCTACCCTATTGTCGATGCCGCGATGAAACAACTGAATACCACAGGTTGGATGCATAATCGATTACGCATGATCACCGCGAGTTTTTTAGTAAAAGATTTACACATTGATTGGCGCTGGGGAGAACAATATTTTATGTCTACACTCATTGATGGTGACTTTGCATCAAATAATGGAGGTTGGCAATGGTGTGCTTCGGTAGGTTGTGACAGCTCACCTTATTTTCGTATTTTTAATCCCACAACACAAAGTGAACGCTTTGATAATAATGGCGTTTTCATTAAATACTGGTTACCTAACTTAACCGCTCTCTTAGGAAAACAGCTCCATCAACCCAGTGTGAAACCACTGTTGAAACCAGATAATTATGTGGATCCCATTGTTGATCATTCAGTACAACGACTTAAAACACTGGAGCTATACAAACAAGCTAAAATACAGGATGTTGCAAGTTAAGGCCGCTCACGTATGATAATAGACATCCATTATTCAACGTTGTATTAATTGATGCCTATTATCTTACCCTTAATTCTTGCTGGCCCTATTGTTAGAAAATCAAGCCCAACAGAAGTGAACCTATGGCTCACAACCTCTGAGCGTCTTGAAGGACATACAACAATTCAATGCGGGCTGCACTCACACCAGTTCATCATCACAGACGAACAAGGCATTAACATTGGCCAGAATGCTTGGGTTTACCTACTGCAATGCAAAGAAAGTTTTCCTGTAAACCAAGCGCTTTATTACGACATAACGACTCAACATGGCTCATTATCGAGTTTGTTACCTCATGCCTTATATCCAAACGAAACAACATTTTCTTTCATCATCAAAGACAAAGCCGATTATGTACTGCATGGGTCTTGCCGCAACCCTCATTACCCAAGTAAAGACAGTTTAGTTATTGCAAACCAACAACTAAAAACACAAGCAATAGAAGAAAGAGCCGCTTTATTGATGATGAGTGGAGATCAAATCTATGCGGATGATGTTGCAGGGCCAATGTTAATCGCTATTCAACAAATTATTCCTCAATTAGGTTTATTTGAAGAAATACTGCCGGACTCAACAATACCAACGGGATCTTCATTATATTCACATGAGCATAATCTCTATTATCGCGATAAAATATTGCCTCATTATATCGATAATACTAATTTCCTTTCTCGATGGAATTTATATAAATCTCGCCCAATTTTTAGCTCTACCGAACACGAAAACCATCTAATGACCTTTTCTGAGTTTTTTGTCATGTACCTATTGGTGTGGTCTCCGACATTATGGGGTTGTGTTTCTTTACCTGAATCCCTGCCAAATCTCGATAAAAAATGGCAGCAGTGTTGGAAAAAAGAGAAACAAATTATTGAGCAATTTGTTTCAGGCCTTAAAGACGTTCAGCAATTGTTTGCTCATATTCCCACCTATATGATCTTTGATGATCACGATATCACTGACGATTGGAACTTAACGATTGGCTGGGAAAACGCCGTTAATGGTCACCCTCTTGCCGCCCAGGTAATTGGTAATGGATTAATGGGGTACTTTCTTTGTCAGGGATGGGGGAATAATCCAGAGCAATTCGACGAGGATTTTCTTGATCGCTTTCGTGAGCTCTTTAGTCATTATGATCATAAAAAACATACACAAATTATTCATCAACTTACTCGATTTGAGGAATGGCATTACTCTATTCTTACGACTCCAAAAATCGTAGTATTGGACACAAGAACCCGCCGTTGGCGCTCAGAATCAAATGCCAATAAACCCTCTGGCCTCATGGATTGGGAAGCGATGTTAGATTTTCAGCACGAACTTATTGGGCAAGAGGCCATCATTATTGTCTCTGCTGCACCAATTTTTGGTGTGAAGTTTATCGAAGCCTTACAAAAAACAATGACCATTCTAGGGCAACCTTTAGTTATTGATGCAGAAAACTGGATGGCTCACCCAGGATCCGCAAATACCTTATTAAGTATTTTGACTCATCCTAAAACGCCTCAAAATTTTGTTATTCTATCTGGTGATGTGCATTACTCTTTTGCTTATGACATCAAGTTACGTCACAGTAAATCGAGTCCTGATATCTATCAAATCACCTGTAGCGGGTTTAAAAATGAATTTCCCAATACGTTGCTTCGTTTCTGTGACTTTATGGATAGAGTGCTTTATAGCCCACATTCACCATTAAACTGGTTTACGAAACGTAAAAATTTAGTCGTAATAAAACGAGATCCGTCAGTAACCAATAACGATAAATTGATCAACAAGAGTTCTATAGGGGAATTAAGGCTGGATGACAAAGGCAAGCCGGTACAGATTTCGATTTTAACCGCGGAAGGGGAATCTATTTCCTTTTTGCCTAAATCAAGTGATTAGAGTTAATTACTCTGTGAGAATTAATTGTTGAGAGTGGTTTCAGTATCACTCTCAGAATGCATTGAATCATCAAAATACAAACCAATTTCCATTGCATCAAGCCATTCTAGCTCGATTTCTTCATAACTACTTTTTTCATCAAAGTATTGAGCACTCATAAATATCCTTACTTAAGTACGTTGAAACCTATTATACAATAACGTGAATGACATTGGTGTTACACCCATGTCATTTCTTTAAGCGATCTCACACTACAATTGATAATGATTACTATTAAGATTGAAAGTAGTCCTTAATTACCCTATTCTACTCTTCTGTTCTTTACTAAGTTGTTCCTATGAAATCTATTACGTTCATTTCTGCGCTTTCTTTGTTTTTTTTATCCGGGTGTAGCCAAAGCATTCAATCCAACACGTCTTCGGTTACTAGTTTTTATGATTACCAATTATTATCTCCAAACGGAGAAGGGATCTCTTTACCTCAATTACCAAGTGAAATAACCAACGCTGACGTTATTTTAATTGGAGAATGGCATACCCATGCTGCAGTTCATCGCTTTCAAACAGACCTATTTAAACAATTATCAAGCGAAAACCCTAAACTAGCCCTTTCTATGGAGCAATTTAGTCGCAATAAACAACCTGTAATTGATGCGTATATAGCAGGAGAAATTGGTGAACAAACGTTAATGTCAGAAGCCGATGCATGGCCTAATTATGAAAGTGATTATCGCCCATTAGTTGAACTCGCAAAAGCCACTGATCATGACATTATTGCGTCTAATGCCCCAAAACCAATAGTTAAATGTATTGGACAACAAGGTATTACTTATCTTGATAAACTTGATGACACTGAAAGAACATGGGTAGCAAATAACGTAGATACATCAGATTCGCCTTATAAATCAAAATTTTTCGCATCAATGCATCATGGTGATGAAGACCAAACTCAAAAACAGTTTGCGTCACAAATAACGTGGGATGCAACAATGGCAGAAAGCATTGTCACGTATCTGAAGCGACACTCGGGGGCTCAAGTAATGCATATCGCGGGGAAATTTCATATTGAAAATGGACTTGGTACTGCAGAACAAATAAAACGCCTAAATCCAAATTTAAACGTCGTCGTAATTACTCCAACTTCATCAATAACTAATGAAAATACGGATTATCAACTGTCTGTGCTAGAGCCGCCACAACGTTTTGTTAAGAAAGACAATATGATGGCTGCTTATAAAAAGTTAAAAGGAAGAAATTCTGAATTAGTTTGTAAATAATTGCCCTCTTTCAAGCCACCTCAATAAGGGGGTGGCTTTGTATGAACGACTTATTTTCTAATCACCAAGACCACTTCGCCGACTTGTATTCCCCACTTATAAATAGCAGTTTCATTGATCACAACACTGTCTGATATTTGATAAATCCAATCATCAAACTCAACTTCATAGTGTGAATCGTCGACCTTTAATATCATAGAGTATTGCCAGTTCAGGGCATTTCCTGCACTTTTACCATAGGCGGTATCAAGAATATCACCGGCAGTTCCTGTGTATGAATTATTACCTAGGTCTTTAATAATCCACGTTCGATCTTGTTCTTCGCCGTCATTAAATAGAAACTGCTCGTCTAGCGTTAATGTGCTCCCATTCCATTGAGCTTGAAGATCAACGACAAACGTTCTTATCACTGTACCGCTAAAGTCTTTTACTATACCTTCTGCTTTTAAATCACCTTCAAAAAAGGTTTTCATTGAAAAGGTAGGAGAAGCCTCTTCATAATCACTGATGTCTTGAGACGAACAGCCGAATAAAAACAAACTCAATAGAAGCAAACTCAATCGTTTCATTTTCTATCTCCTATCAACTCAAGACGTAAATCTGGGTAGGTCGTTTTCTCTGAAACCCATATGTCTAAAAATAATTGTGAAAAGTCTTGGTTCGCGATATTACCTAAGGGTTTATCGTTCAAATAAAACTGATTTGATCCATTTTTATCGATAGTAAACACTAATTTATCTTGGGGTTTAACATCCGGAAATACCGTTTCTAACTCAACAAGCCACGCGTCAATCTTAGGATGGTTAATGGATTGATCTTCCCATTGATCTTTGGTTGCTTTGATTAAATTTTCTTTTGATATATGTCGGTAGTATTCAATTTCTAACGCTTGAGGATAATCACCATATTGAAATTTACCCGACGAGGTAAACAATTGCGCTTCATACACTGATATTAAAAACCACGACAACTCAGATTTACCACTGCTAGATAAGCCGCTTAATGGTGATGCTAATACACTGTTTGTCATTAACAGTCCCGCAATCATCAATACCTTAATTAACTTGAACATCGGCTATTCCTTTATTATCAAAACGCTGTGAGAGTTGTTTCTGGATAATAGTAAATACGCACAGATTCACGGCCCAGATCACTCCTACCGAAAATAAAGTGATTTCATATGAATAATAAAAATCAACCGCTCCTAAGCGATAGCCTGCAAGATAGTTAAGAGGCCCGGCAATGGCTCCAAGTAACACCACGAACACCATCGGAATACGAGATAACCAACCTAGGCTATGATTGATAGCAAAAGAAAAGTGGCACCATAGCAGAATAAGCCAAAAAGGAATAAGCACGTCATTAGTGAACAGGAATATATTAAAATACGACAGTAAAACATCACTCATAACACCAAAAGTGGCGACGGAGATAAGTAACAGCGTATCTACTTTTCTTTTTGGCGAAACAAGTAAATGAATAATGATAGAAGCCAATAAAAAAGGAATGGCTTGCTGCTTATAAACAATCGCAGCAAACCACGCAAGCTGAAACCATACTGCATTGATTAGAGGGAAGTAACGTAGCATGGGAGCCTCCTAACTTATCGACTAGCAATCAATAATAAATGAATTTTAAATCAACACTTAAATCACACCATTTTGAGGTTTAGCGGCAACTAAATGAACCGTACTGATTTTACGTTCTAGAAAACCACCTTCACAATAACAAAGGTAAAATTGCCACAAGCGAATAAAATCGTCGCCATAACCCATTTGTTTTAATTCAGCGTTTGCATCATCAAAACGCTCATACCAATGGCGTAAGGTTTTAGCGTAATCAAGCCCAATATCGTGCAGAGATGTGATCACCATATCTGTATTTTGAGCGACTTTATTCGCCATTACACTAACCGAAGGCAAACAACCACCAGGGAAAATATAGCGTTGAATAAAATCGACACTTTTTCTGTATTGATCATAACGTTGGTCTGAAATCGTAATCGCTTGTATTAACATTTTACCTTCAGGTTTTAAATGTCGACTACATACATCAAAGAATATACTTAAATACTCATGCCCTACCGCTTCTATCATTTCAATAGAGACTAATTTATCGTATTGCCCTTCAAGTGTTCGGTAGTCTTGCTTTAACAAAGTGATTTTATCTTCTAGTCCCAATGCTTTTACACGCTGCTGTGCAAATTCAAATTGAGCATCTGATATCGTCGTTGTTGTTACTTTTACTCCGTAGTGTTGAGCAGCGTAAATAGCTAATGCACCCCATCCTGTGCCTATCTCAAGTAACGTTTCACCTTCTTTTAATTCCAATCGTTCACAAATAGTCTGTAACTTAAACAGTTGAGCTTCTTCTAAATTGGCATCAGCGTGTGGGTAAATCGCACTTGAATACAGCATCTCCTTATCAAGAAAGGTTTTATACATCTCATTGCCTAAATCATAATGCGCTAAGATGTTCTTTTTTGAACCTTCCTCAGTGTTCTTATTGCGTTTATGATTCATTAAATCAAACAATTGAATCACTTTGCTGAAGCTGCTTTCTACTCTATCCAGTACGCCTTGCTCTCGCCCTAGTACTTGAATTACTTTCGTTAAGTTTGGGCTTGTCCACCACCCTGAAACATACGCTTCACTTGCACCAATCCCTCCGCCAAATAAAATTTTTCTATACGCTTCTGTATTATTAATTTCAACAACGGCTTGTAGCGTTGCCAAGGGATTACCTAATATCACTTGTCCTTTTTCATCATTAATTGTCAATGACGCTTGAGTCATTCGCCCTAAATAGTCGAGAAGAATTTTACGTGCCATTCCATCAATCCAATGCATTGATGGGTAATTATCAATTGCCGTTGAGTTTTTCAATGTTGATGTATCGACTTGGTTACTATCCATTGTTCTTTCCTTATAACTTTGGGTACGGCACAAACGGAATTCGCTTTATTAGTAATTTCAATGCTTGCCAATAAATGCCCCATACTATTTTTACGGTCATCAGAGGAATAGAGATCACTTGTTGACGTATATTTTTTGAATTAAATTCGGTGCGTGTCATTGCTATCGTCGCATCAAAGATTTTTTCTTGCTCTATACCTAAGCCTCTGTTCTCTAAATGCAAAGATAAATGCTTATTCGGTGCCTTTACAAACCAATGATATTTCATGTCTAAATTAAGAAAAGGAGATACATGAAACGTTTTATCTATAACTTTATCTGAATCCATTTGAATCAAATAATAATGCGTTTGATTCCAAGGGGTATTACTCACTTCCGCTAATAAATCAGTCAACTCTTCTGATTCGTTATAACAATAATAAAGATTGATTGGACTAAAATAAAAACCAAAGCATCGAACTTGACCAACGAATAAAACTCGCCCTTCATTAAGCTCTCCACCAAGCTCCACCACTTTATCTCTCACTGATTTTTTTAATGGCTCGTCAGTTGAACCTATATAATCGGAACGATTAAAAGCAAGCGGCGCAAAACCGCCTTTTTTAAACCACCCGACTTGTTGCGTTTCTTCTAGCTCATCAAGATCTAACGCGACAAAAAACATACGGTAACTAAAGTCGTGTAATTTAGTTTGAAACCGTCTGTGTCTAACATCGCCTTGATAGAGGCATGAATGGGTCATAGGCTAATCCCAAAACGCTGACAAACATCTAATGCACTTTTTACGCCATCTTCATGGAACCCGTTATACCAATATGCTCCTGCAAAATGTGTATGATTATGACCACATATTTCTCTACGACGGGCTTGAGCTTCTATTGTGTCTGCATTAAATACAGGATGATCGTATTTATACGCCCCTAATATTTTATCTTTATGGATCAAAGGAGAATTATTTAACGTCACACAAAACGTCGTTTCTTGTGTTTCCAACCCTTGCAACATATTCATGTTATAAGTAACACTTGATGGGTTATGTTTGCTCGCAGTATCTAGATGATAATTCCACGCCGCCCAAGCACGTCTCTGTATTGGTAATAAACTCTCATCAGTATGTAATACCACTTCATTTTCTTGATACGTTAATTTACTTAATATCATTTTTTCTGTGGTGGTAATATCACTCAACATCGCTTGAGATTGATCACTATGACAAGCCAATACTACATCATCAAATTCATACTTATCTTGATGATTAATCTCAAGAGTAACGCCATTAATATGACGAGTAACACTTGTCACTGGACTGTTTAAATGAATATTATCTTTAAACGATGCAATTAAAGGTGCAATGTAAGAATGAGATCCATTAGGAATGACATACCATTGTGGTCTATTTGCGATGTCTAATAAGCCATGATTATGGAAGAATCGAATAAAGAAGTGCAACGGAAACGCTTTCATGTCTTGCAAGCTTGAAGATCAAATAGCAGCCCCCATCGGTAATATGTAATGATCGGCAAAGTAACTACTGTAATCATTGCTGTATAGGAAATCCCCTAACGAACCATCAATATCAAGCTCAATATGATTCTCACCTTGGTCTTCATTCCATAACTCTTTACATTGTTTATTAAAACGTAAAATCTCACTGATCAATGACAGAAATTTAGTATTAAATAAATTAGAACGCTGAGCAAAAAGTGTATTTAAATTATGACCGTTATACTCAAGCCCTGAAATAACGTTCTTCACACTAAAACTCATTTCTGTTTCTTGTCCAGACAGCCCAAGCTGAGTTAATAGTTCAATGAAGTTGGGATAGGTTCGGTCATTAAAAACAATAAACCCAGTATCAATATCCCACTCTTTCCCTTCCGCTTTCACTCGTTTTGTTGCGGTGTGACCACCAATATAATCGTTTGCTTCAAATACTGTCACATCGTGTTCTCGTGATAATAAATGTGCACAAACTAAGCCTGAAATACCCGTACCAACAACTGCAATTTTTTTCATTATCGTTTCATCCTTAAAGCGATCCAGTGCCAAATACGATCAGGGAGACTTCCCATTAAAATTAAGAAACTCGTAAATGGAAATGGAAAATGAATGTGTTTTTTATTTTTATCTATGCCCGTTATAATGTGTTCCGCCGCTTTATCTACTTCGAGCAACATTGGCATAGGAAAATCGTTTTTATTTGTCAGTGGTGTTTTTACAAATCCAGGGGCGATAACGCTAATCGTTAATACCTCAGGTGAAATATCTAACTGGAGTGATTTAGCCAAATAATGAATCGCAGCCTTACTTGATCCATAAGCTTCTGCTCGTTGAAATGGAACATAAGCAGCACTTGATCCCATTAACGCTAAATGTCCTCCTCGCTTCATTTTAGGTATCAATGCTTGTAAGCAATAACCAATTGAAATAACATTAGTTTTTATAACTCGTTCAAACAATTCCGCGTTAAAATTCATCGCATCATCAATGTACTCACACGTACCGGCATTTAAAATAACCGTATCAAGCATCTCAATACCCGAAAATGCCGTTAAAATTGATTCACTGTCATCAAGATCAAACACCACTTCAATCAACTTACCTGTTTCTTTTGAAACCGTTAAGTGTTCAGAATTAGCATAAGCCGAAAAGTTTCGGCCACAAGCATACACTTGATACCCTTGCTCAAGGTATTTTTCGGTTAAAGAGAGACCAATGCCAGAAGTCGCTCCCGTGATCAGTATTCTCTTCATGATTCCATTCTCTTTTTAATAAACTTCACAGCAGAACCAATTACGGGCAAATGCTCGTACAGCATTTGCCCCATGTCTACATAATCACGATGGTAATAAACCGTTTCATTGAATTTTATGTGAGATGTCCCATCCACTGAAATACGTTTACCTTTACTTATTTTAGGATGGCTGTATTCCATAGTCCAAAAAAGACTGGCCTCATTATCACTTTCAATGACATGGTGAATATGAAATTTACACTCTAAGATATTGGCATACAAATGTTCGAAATAGTCAGTCAATTGCGATAGACCATTTAGATGATGTACTGCGTCGATGAACTGAATATCATCAGAATAAATTTCGGGGAGGCGAAATAAAGTAGAATGGTTTAACTCACCATAAAGGGAAATGAATGTAGTAACAAAATGACTGTGCTTCATGATGATATATCCTTATTGAACTTATGAATAACTACGCAGTAGTATTCAAAAAAGATCACTTCCTGTGATCTTTTATTTATTTTTTATTACCTTAGTTACAGTTTAGTACAATAAATTGCCAATCGGATTAAATAGTTTACTAATACCCTGTGTAAAGTGTAATGGCGCATTTTGCACGGTATAACATAAACACCCTTCTATCGTTTTTGGGCTATGAGCATGTGATGCATCTAACCAAATAAAGTCACCTTTATTATACGTCCCTGATTCATCTTCAAAGCTACCATCAAGTAACAGAGTTAACTCAAAGCCTTTGTGTGTATGGGCAGGAATAACACCACCAGCATTAATCTGTAAAAGGTTAGAACGTGTTTCACCTTCTTCAATTAAACGAGCACGACTAACTGCACCCAATTGATTCCATTTCATATCAACATAGCGATGTAATACGTAAGGCAATTCATAATGCAATGAATTAATAAAGATATGCTCTACTGGCTTTTCTTTCAGGTAACTGTCTGTAATATCACTGTTTAGAATACCATCAAGCATATCGGAAAAATCAACGTCATTAGTGTCTCTTATACTTGGTTCTTTCCATGCTTTTACTGCAAACAACTGAGTCAATTTTTCCGCTTTGTGTTTACAGTGCTCACACAAATCACAATGCAAAGTCATAGCAACAGACAACGATTCAGGTAAATCCCCATCAATATGAGAATGTAATAGTGCATCACTAGGATGGTGGGTTATCTTATTCATGCTCATACTCCTGTCTTAATTTGGTTAAGGCTAAACGTAATCTTGATTTGATGGTTCCAATCGGTTCGCTGAGTTGCTCTGACAGTTCTTGCTGTGTAAGCCCCTGCTCATAAATCCCTTCCACCACGACTCTTTGATTAGGCGGTAATACACTCACGGCTTTTTTTAATTTTCTGGTTTCTAACCAATCAAGTTCTACGCTCTCAACTTGCTTATCGAACAATGGCCAGAGTTCGTCACTTATCGTGTCTTCTTTATTTGACTGCATTTTACGTAACATATCAAAACTGTGGTTTCTCATGACTGTAAATATCCACCCCGACGCATTACCTTTATTCTGATTAAATAACGCAGCTTTTCGCCACACGAGCGTCATTGTTTCTTGAACAAGATCCATCGCTAATGTGGGATCATTGAATTTCTTGATGCCATAAGCGCGTATTTTAGGTGCAAACCACTTAAAAAGTAGAGAGAAAGCCTGCTTATCTTGAGATGAGGCTACCTGTAACAACCATGCATCAAGATTTGCTTTCTCTTTATCGTTGTCTGGCTGGTTTTGTATTGGGTTCACTTGATTGTTAACCTCTACATAATGAGTTTGCATAACCATC
>NZ_CAWPRC010000178.1:0-22494 GCF_963890165.1 Aliivibrio sp. SR45-2
ATAAAAGTAATTTTGTGTAGTCACTCAGTTCATTGATTATTTTTGTTTGAATTCACTTCGAAAAGTAAAAGCAAACTAGTGATTATCAACTCACAAGTGCCCACACAGATTGATTTGGTTAAATTATTAAAGAGCATCTCTTATACTTTTAAAGCCTTGAGGCTTTATCGTTAAGAGGAGGGTTATAATAGCCATTTAAGTTTAAGTGTCAAGCACTTATTTAAACAAAAAATCCAAAATAACCTCACTGTACGTATGAATAAGAAATGTCTTGTACTCCGTGTCAGTGAGGGCGAATTATAGAGAGTCTTTGCTATCATGCAACTCTTTTTATAGCAAAAAAGGTTAAGTGCTCAACTTTACATCGAAGTGATTATTTTACTATCAAAAATCATCATTTTGAGTAGCAATCAGCTGACCATTTCTTACTTTTAGTTTTATTTCTTCCCCTGTCCTTAACTTACCGCTTAAAATATCTTGTGCTAGCGGGTTTTCAATATAAGTTTGAATCGCTCTTTTTAATGGTCTTGCACCATATACAGGATCAAAACCAGCTTCAGATATTAACGCTAACGCTTCATTACTCACTTTTAACTGATAATCTTTTTCATTCAGTCGTTTTTCTAAACGTTGCAATTGTATTTTGGCAATACTTTTAATGTTCTCCTGTCCCAATGGATGGAAAACAACCGCTTCATCAACTCTATTTAAAAATTCAGGTCTAAAATGTTGACCAACTACATCCATGACAAGTTCTTTTATACCGCCATAATCGAGTTCACCAAAATGCTGTTGTATTTTTTCTGAACCTAAATTTGATGTCATAATTATTACTGTATTTTTAAAATCGACAGTACGTCCTTGACCATCAGTTAAACGCCCATCATCTAATACTTGTAATAATATATTAAATACATCTGGATGAGCCTTTTCAACTTCATCTAAAAGTAAAACTGAATATGGCTTACGCCTTACGGCTTCAGTTAAATACCCCCCCTCTTCATAACCTACATAGCCAGGAGGTGCGCCAACTAATCGAGCAACAGAATGCTTCTCCATAAACTCCGACATATCAATTCGGACCATTGCGTCTTCACTATCAAACATAAAATTTGCTAATGATTTACATAATTCGGTTTTTCCCACCCCCGTAGGACCCAAGAATAAAAAAGATCCAATAGGACGATTAGGATCCGATAAACCAGCTCGACTACGACGAATCGCATTTGATACCGCTTCAACCGCTTCATCTTGACCGATAACTCGATGGTGCAACATAGCTTCCATCTTTAATAGCTTATCTCTTTCTCCTTCCAACATTTTATTAACTGGTATTCCAGTTTGACGGGAAAGAACTTCAGCTATTTCAGCATCTGTTACCTTATTCTTAAGCAAACTCATTTCTTGCATTTCAGCTTGGGCAGCTAAATCCAATTGTTTTTCTAATTCAGGAATTCGGCCATATTGTAATTCAGACATACGATTCAAATCACCGGCTCTACGAGCGATATCCATATTACTTCTTGCGATGTCCAACTCTGTTTTTATATGTTGAGTTCCAGAAAGTGCTGCTTTTTCAGCTTTCCAAATTTCTTCTAATTCAGAGTAATCTCTTTCTTTTTCTCTTAATTCTAAATTTAAAGAGTCTAAACGCTTTAAACTCGCATCATCACTTTCTTTAACTAAAGCTTGTTGTTCTATTTTTAATTGAATGATCTTACGTTCAAGTTTATCTAATGATTCTGGTTTAGAATCGATTTCCATACGAATACTAGATGCCGCTTCATCGATTAAATCAATCGCTTTATCTGGTAACTGTCTATCTGAAATGTATCGATGTGATAATGTCGCAGCAGCAACTATTGCTGGATCGGTAATTTCGACATGATGATGTATCTCATAGCGTTCTTTCAAGCCACGTAATATAGCGATCGTATCTTCTACCGTTGGCTCATCAACAATAACTTTTTGAAAGCGTCGTTCTAACGCTGGATCTTTTTCTATATATTGGCGATATTCATCTAACGTTGTCGCTCCAACACAATGTAAGTCTCCTCGAGCTAACGCCGGCTTTAGCATATTCCCGGCATCCATCGACCCTTCACCTTTACCAGCACCAACCATCGTATGAACTTCATCTATAAAAAGAATAATATTACCTTCTTCTTTTGCTAATTCATTTAATACGGCTTTTAAACGCTCTTCGAATTCACCTCGAAATTTAGCTCCTGCAATTAAAGACCCAATATCTAACGAAAGAACTCTTTTATGCTTTAACCCTTCGGGTACTTCGCCATTAATAATTCGTTGAGCTAATCCTTCAACAATCGCCGTTTTACCTACACCGGGTTGACCTATAATTACAGGGTTATTCTTAGTTCTTCGTTGTAGCACTTGAATTGTTCGTCGAATTTCATCATCTCGCCCAATAACAGGATCTAATTTACCTTGCTCAGCTTGCTCAGTTAAATCGATAGTAAACTTCTCTAATGCTTGACGTTTTTCTTCAGCATTAGGATCATTTACTTTCTCACCACCACGGATCTCATCAATAGATTTTGAAATTTTAGCTTCGGTAAGACCTGACTCTTTTAATAAATGACCTAATGGGCCTTTGTCTTCAATCGCGGCAAGCATGAATATTTCAGAAGAGATATAAGTGTCTTTTCTTTTTTGTGCAATTTTGTCACACAAATTAAAAATAACCCCCATATTTGATGAAAGTTGAACATCACCACCGATACCAATTACTTTTGGGGCTTTATCTAAAATTTCCGTTAATTTTGAGCGTAATTGGGTAACATCAACATTAAGTAACGTCAATAATGGTCTTATCGTGCTACCGTTTTGATTTAGTAAAGCCACCATTAAATGAGTCGGCTCAATATATTGATGATCTTGACCTAATGCTAATGATTGAGCATCTGAAATGGCGATTTGGAATTTACTGGTAAATCGGTCTAAACGCATAACCCTCTCCTAAAGAGAAAAGCAAGTAACTATTACTTATTAAATGGGGTTTATTGTTTTAGAAATCAACTGATGGGAGTGGAAATAAAAGGGATTATTCGAACCAAATTAAGGTAGCTTGACGACCTGTCGAGCCTTCTTTTCTATAAGAGAAAAATTGATCTGTATTTGAATAGGTACAAAGGTTTGAATAGTAAATATCTTGAACACCAACACTCTGTAAACGCTGAGTTGCCAGTAAATTTAAATTCGCGAACCATTTATTTGAGTTATGGCTTGGAGTAAAAGCGTTTATAGCTTGAGGATCTTTCTCACAGAACAGTTGTTTAACTTCATCACCAACTTCAAATGCAGTAGGTCCAATCGCTGGTCCGCACCACGCAATAAGATCATTGGAAGAAAAATGCTTCACTGTATTTTCTAAAATACCATCAAGAAGACCACGCCATCCAGCATGAGCTGCAGCAACTTCGGTGCCTTCTCTATTACAAATAACAACAGGCAAGCAATCAGCTGTCATTACACAACATACTTGATTTGGTTGATTCGTATATGAGGCATCAACCAAGGGAGGATTTATCTCTTCAGAAGAAATAGGAAGGGTAATAACCATTGTTGAATGTATCTGGCTTAACCACGTTGGCGCAGTGGGTAACTGCGCCAACGTAATCAGTTTTTCACGATTTAGCACAACATCATTACTGTTATCACCAACATGATCACCTAAATTAAAACTCGTAAATGGTGCTTTAGATACACCACCAACACGAGTAGTACTAACTACGTTAATATTTTTAGGGGCTGACCACTTTGGTGATAGTATTGACATTAATACTCTTCTTCATGCAATAAACGCTCATCGTCGCGTAATGCTTGAGCTAGAGCAATAATATCGTCAGGAATTGGCGCATGGAATTCCATGACTTCACCTGTAATTGGGTGATCAAAACGTAACATCGCCGCATGCAGAGCTTGACGGTTAAAGCCACGGATCATATCAATCAATTCTTGTGACGCACCTTTAGGGATACGAGCACGGCCACCATAAGCGGTATCACCAACTAATGGATGCTGAAGGAAAGACATATGCACACGAATTTGGTGAGTACGACCGGTTTCAAGACGTAGGCGTAGACGAGTATGAATACGGAAATGCTCTGCAACACGGTAATGCGTTACTGCATCTTTACCTAATTCATGTACCGCCATTAGCGTACGTTTTTGTGGGTGACGTCCGATTGGCTTTTCAATCATTCCGCCAGCCGTCATACGACCTAATACTATCGCTTCATACTCACGAGTAATCTTACGCTTTTGAAGCGCACGCACTAAACGTGTTTGAGCGGGTACTGTTTTAGCTACTACCATTAAACCTGTAGTATCTTTATCTAGACGGTGCACGATACCTGCGCGAGGTACTTCTGCAATGCTTGGGTAATGAAACAACAATGCATTCAGTATTGTGCCATCAGGCGTACCAGCACCTGGATGTACAACAAGATCACGAGGCTTATTAATTACTAATATGTCATCATCTTCATATACGATTTCAAGCGGGATATCTTGAGCTAACCAACGCTCTTCATCTTCTAATTCCGCTTTTACTACGATTTCTTCACCGCCCATCATTTTTACACGAGCTTTCGTGATCACTTCGCCGTTAACAGAAATGCTACCCGCAAGTACCCATTCTTTGATACGTGAACGAGAGAAATCAGAAAATAATTCAGCCGCCGCCTGATCCAAGCGTTGACCCAATTGACTGTCTTTTACTGTACTTGTTAATTCTATTTGTTGTGCCATACCGAACTTTTTTTTAAATTAGTGGTACTAATACCAAACAAATACATCATATTTGGTATCATCAACACTATAAGTGAAATAAACTATCTACCATTGTATCTGTTAACGGCACTTTTCGTAATGGATAACTTAAGTTTTTTTATTCAAGGATCATTTTCAAGCATGAAACGCTTAACACTTTCGTCATTATTAGCCGTATCTTTGCTGGTTGGTTGCTCAAGCAGTGATGATGTTATCCCTGATATCCCACCATCAGAATTATATTCTCAGGCTCAAATATCGTTACAGGCCGGTAATTGGACAAGTGCGGTTGAACGCCTTGAAGCATTGGATTCTCGCTACCCTTTTGGTGCCTACTCAGAGCAGGTTCAGCTTGATCTTATTTACGTATATTACAAAAATGATGACTTAGCTCTAGGTTTAGCCACCATTGAACGATTTAATCGATTAAACCCAACAAACCCCAAAGCGGACTGGGTGCTATACATGAGAGGATTAACTCACATGGCTCAGGATAGAAGCTTTATGCACGATCTATTTAGAGTTAATCGTTCAGATCGAGATCCAGAACCAGCACGTTCAGCCTTTAAAGATTTTAAACGCTTACTTGAGCGTTACCCTGATAGTTTATACGCAGAAGATGCTCAAACTCGTATGTTTGCGTTAAAAAATCGTTTAGCCGATTACGAATTAGCTACGGCAGACTTTTATTTACGTAGAGAAGCATGGATTTCAGCAATTAATCGTAGTCAAGAATTACAAAGAACCTACCCAGACACTGAAGCGGCAAGAAAATCATTAACGATTATGCTTTCTGCATATAAAGAGCTAAAGCTGGATGATGCAATCCAACGTACTGAAGAATTAATCGCATTAAACCCACAATAAGCAATACGATAAAAACAAAAAAGCAGCGCTCAAACAAAGCGCTGCTTTTTTATATCAAAAGAATAGTGTTCTGTCTGTTCTCGCTAACAAAGAAGGCTAGATTAAAAATTAACCAAAGAAAACAATCAGTTGAATTCGTCCCCTAAAAACAAATATTTCTAGTAACCAACCTTTCCAATCTACCTACTTTGCTCAATTCATCAAGTTTTTTTTCAAAAAAAATCCTAAGGCCTTGCCTGAGATCACATTCATTTACCTTCCAGACAAAACACTTCAAAAAGGTGATCTAGATCACTTTAATTTTACTGAGGATCCGTAATCTGGATACATGCCAAACGGGGCAACGAGAGGAAAATCATATGAAAGTAGAAATTACAGGCAACAACATCGACATCACTCCTGGCATCCGTGAACGTATTGAAGGGAAATTTAAAAAATTAGAAGAAAAAAGACATCTCGATATTATTGGACGTCATGCTAGCGTAACAAAACGCTCAAATGGTAAGCACAAGGTAGAAGCATACGTAACAATTGCAGGTGGTAAAGTTGCAGCCTCAGCTGAGCAAGAAGACCTATTTGGTACAATTAGAGAGATGTACCAAAAACTAGAACGCCAACTAGATAAGCTACAACACAAAGGCGAAGCTCGTCGAGCGACTCATGCTCAAGCTCCTGTAGTAGAAGAGCCAGAAGTTGAACTAGAAGACGAATACGAACAATAGTCAACTCCACGTTTTCTGAAACAGCGCTCATTTGAGCGCTGTTTTTTCTTGACGCAAACTTACCTCTTCCTTTATTGTGAATTAACTCTTAATTTACTAGGTTTGCTTATCCATGACTGACACTCACTATTCCCTTGACGATATACGTTTACGCCTTAATGATCTTGATAATGAATTATTAAAGCTATTTTCTGAACGTCGTAAACTCAGTCTAAAAGTAGCAAAAAGCAAAGTTCAAACTTCAAAGCCTGTGCGTGATTCAAAACGCGAACAGCAATTATTGGTAAAATTAATTAAAAATGGCAAAGCATTCGATTTAGATGCGCATTATATAACTCAAATTTTTCATACCATAATTGAAGATTCCGTTTTACTGCAACAAGAATACTTCCAAAATTTAGCCAATCCAGAATTAAGTCGAAAGCCGATAGCCAGAGTTGCCTATCTTGGTTCTAAAGGATCTTATTCAAATCTAGCTAGTCGTCGTTATTTTAGTAAGAAAAATACTGAATTAGCTGAATTAGGTTGTGAAAATTTTAGGGAAGTCATTAAGACCGTTGAATCAGGCCACGCTGATTACGGAGTATTACCAATTGAGAATACGAGCTCAGGCTCAATTAACGAGGTCTATGACCTACTGCAACATACCAGTTTATACATCGTTGGTGAGTTAACTCAAAAAATAGACCATTGCTTGCTAACGACTTCTGAAACGTCGTTAGAGCAAATAACAACACTCTACTCACACCCTCAGCCACATCAGCAATGTAGTGAGTTTCTAAATCGTTTAGATAACGTAGAACTCATTTCTTGCTCAAGCACTGCTGATGCCATGATTATGGTCAAAGATATTAATTCACCGACGGTTGCTGCTATCGGAAACTCCGACAGTGGTAAATTATATGGCTTACAACAACTCATTACTAACATCTCAAATCAAACCGAAAATCAAACTCGATTCATTGTTGTGGCAAGAAAACCGGTTGATGTTTCGGAACAAATACCAGCGAAAACGACATTAATTATGTCTACTTCACAAGATGCAGGCTCACTTGTTGAATCTTTACTTGTTCTAAGAAAATACGGTATTAATATGACGAAATTAGAGTCTCGTCCTATCATGGGGAATCCGTGGGAAGAAATGTTTTATATTGATTTAGAGGCCCATTTAAAATCAGATGCAATGAATTCAGCCATTGAAGAACTAACGTCAATTACACAATATTTAAAAGTTCTTGGTTGCTATCCAATAGAGAATGTAACTCCGACAACTATCCCTTTAACTTAATAATTGGATGCAGAAAATGAATGTGATTATTGCCTCTTTGAACCCTGCAAAAATAAATGCAGTAAAAGCGGCATTTACTTTAGTTTTTCCTGATACCACTTTCTCTTTTGAAGGCGTATCCGTCAGCAGTAATGTTCCAGATCAACCGATGAGCTGCACTGAAACCAAACAAGGGGCAATCAATCGAATCAATAATGCTAAGCAACAACATCCTAATAATAGATATTATGTAGGGCTTGAAGCCGGTATAGAAGAGTCATCCACGTTTGCATGGATAATTGTAGATAATGGTAAAAAGATAGGAGAATCACGTTCTTCTAGTTTACCACTCCCCCCAGCCGTAATTGCTGCGGTAAATGCAGGTAAGGAACTTGGAGATGTAATGGATGAACAATTCAATACTGATAATATAAAGCAAAAAGGTGGCGCTATTGGCTTGCTAACAAACAATCTATTGACTAGAAGTTCTGTTTATCAGCAAGCGTTAATTCTCGCACTTATTCCTTTCTTGCACCCTGATCGCTTTTAGCACTCACTTCAAGAACTTCCATTAGCCATGCTTTTTCATCATCAGTATGGCTTTTTAATTCATTTGAACCTCGTGTAATCGTTGCAACCCCGACACCAAGTAGCTGGCTTATTTGCCTTTGACTTAAATCACCCTGCAAGAGTTCATGACATATGTTAACGCGAGCCATTAATGCTTCACGCTCATCAGGTGTCATCAGCATCGTTAATAAAGATTGATGTTTATTTTGCTCTGCTGCATTTGCTATCAATGCCATAACTTGCGACCAATCTGAATATTTGGCTGAACCAGACATACAATCCTCAATATAATGATAAAAGAAAGGGGACTCTAAAGTCCCCTACTCTATAATTAATCTAAAAAAATTAATACTCTAAATTAAGCTCTTTATCAGATAAGAAAGGGCCTTTCTCCCCAAGTAAGCTACGGTAATACGTTTCAAACATTAAAATATTTTGTACATAACCTCTTGTTTCTTTAAAAGGAATCGCTTCAATAAAGGCATAAGCATCTAATTTCTCATTAGATACCGCTCTCCAACGCTTAACTCGGTGAGGCCCTGCATTATATCCCGCTAAAGCAAAAATTCGATTTCCATCATAATCATCTAACAATCCTTTTAGATAATTAGAACCAATGTGTATATTCACATCCACATTATTAAGGCTACTCACACCTTCATATTTATCATAATCAATTTTCTTTGCTGTATATTTTGCCGTCGCTGGCATAATTTGCATTAATCCTCGCGCCCCAACCGGAGATTGAGCTTCTGCGTATAACGCACTTTCTTGGCGAGACAAAGACATAAGCGTTATTTTATCTAAACCCAACTCTTTACTGTAATGCCCAAACCACCACTGATGGGCAATAGGGAATCGTAAACTTAAGTAACCCCACATCTTCCCTTTAATGGTTGCAAGCACTGTAAAGTGATGCCAACGGTGCTGAGCAGCATAGCTTGCTAACTCCTTTACTTCTTTTTTAGAAGAGCGGACTAATAAATATTCCCACTCACTTTTGGCTGTTGAGATTTCATCAATCGCAATAAGTTCTTTAATTCGATTTAATTCATTTTTATACTTTTCGGCGACGGCTTTAGTATTCTTCGATGCTTTATCCATAGAATATTGAATCGGTTCACCTAAAATATTCGCAGCCGCAACACTATAAAAATTACGCTGACCAAGTAGCTTTTTGAGGCGAGCATCAGCGGCTGATTGTTTTCCCTCTTCGCTTTCTATGCGAGCAATCCAAAACTGCCAACGTAACGATTTTTTTGCACTTGGTGTTAAATAACCGATCCATTTACTAACGTCATTCCAATCAGCGGCTCTTATTGCAACCCTAATTCGTCGCTCTACAAATGAATCTTCTGGATTTGTTTCTAACTCAGTATCACGCCAAGCAGCTAAAGAAGCCGAATCTGTAGACATGATACTACTGACTATTCGTTTCTTTATCGCAATATGTTCATCTGAACTGAATTGTTGCTTTTTCACTAATTCAGGCAACATTTCAATCGCTTTTTTAGGATTTTTTCTTGCTTCTCTTTCTATAGAAATAAGCGTTAGTTGCTTAGTAAATTCAGTGGCTTCATT
The DNA here is from genome assembly GCF_963890165.1 of Aliivibrio sp. SR45-2. Lineage (NCBI taxonomy): Bacteria > Pseudomonadati > Pseudomonadota > Gammaproteobacteria > Vibrionales > Vibrionaceae > Aliivibrio > Aliivibrio sp. SR45-2. The sequence continues at coordinate 9,802 of NZ_CAWPRC010000178.1, forward strand.
TTTTGCAGAGTACTCATTTAACGAATCAGGTTCATTAAATAACTCAACAATATGCTTTGCCTGTATTTTTGCTTCCTCTGAAGACAACATTTTTTCTAAATAAGAAAACAAATTATTATTTCGAGCTTTATATACTAACAACATACGATCAATAATCAGTTCATCCGTCAGTTTTCCTGCGTCACTCCAAGCACTAAATAAATCATCACATTCATAAGTAACCGAACTGCCCGTTAACCACAATTTTTCAGCGCCTTTCCACGCTGTTTTTTTATCGCCCAACTTATTTTTTGCTTGGTAGTAATAGCATTGTAAATTTGTGCTGCTCGGTTCTTGTGGGAAATAATCAACAAAATCCGCCCAACGCTCATTAAGACCAAGAATAACTAAGTATTGATAATCTAATGAATTACCAATGGCGAGTGTTTGATGAGCGTGTCTAAACAGTCGAATGTCATCGGGAGTTTTAGCCTGTAAATCCATTCTCAGCTCACGATAGTCTAAATAAGGAGCGAGTGGATAATCATCCAGTGAAGCTCTAACTTTCTTATATTCATCGAATTTTTTTTCAGTGAGTAAATCTTTTGCTTCTTGATATTGAACTCGTGATTCATCAATTGATAACGCTTCAGCAGTATGCACACTCATACCAATACATAACGCCGCCATCATCCCTAATTTGTGTCCGCTATATTTCATTGATTTTTTAAACACCTAACTTCCAACCTTTTGCATCAGCATACTGATATAAGACAGAGTAAATAACTCTCTAATTCTTCTTTTAGTTTACTTATATTACCCTAGTAACGACAAGAATGAGTGTTAAACTATGTATCATAAATAGTAAAATAATATTTTCATTAACCTACTCTAATAAGTGATTATGGCCGAATACGTATATACAATGTCACGAGTGAGCAAAATTGTTCCTCCAAAAAGACAAATCCTGAAAGACATTTCTCTTAGCTTCTTCCCTGGTGCAAAAATCGGTGTTCTTGGCCTAAATGGGTCAGGTAAATCAACACTACTTCGCATTATGGCTGGTCTTGATACCGACATTGATGGTGAAGCTCGTCCACAAAGTGGATTGAAAATTGGCTATCTACCACAAGAACCTGTTTTAGATGAATCAAAAACAGTTCGTGAAATTGTTGAAGAAGCCGTATCTGATGTAGCAGGTGCACTCACTCGATTAGATGCCGTGTATGCAGCTTACGCAGAAGAAGATGCTGATTTTGATGCCCTAGCAAAAGAACAAGGTGAACTTGAAGCTCTAATTCAAGCAAAAGATGGGCATAATCTTGAAAATGCTTTAGAGCGTGCAGCGAATGCACTACGCCTTCCTGAATGGGATGCAAAGATAGAGTTTTTATCAGGTGGTGAACGTCGTCGTGTTGCGATTTGTCGTCTATTGCTTGAAAAACCAGACATGCTTCTTCTTGATGAACCAACCAACCACCTTGATGCTGAATCTGTTGCTTGGCTTGAGCATTTCCTTGTTGAGTACTCAGGTACTGTTGTGGCCATTACCCATGACCGTTATTTCTTAGATAACGCTGCAGGTTGGATCTTAGAGCTTGACCGTGGCGAAGGTATCCCATGGGAAGGTAACTATACGTCTTGGCTAGAGCAAAAAGATGAACGTCTAAAACAAGAATCATCGAAAGAAAACGCTCGTCAAAAAACGATAGAAAAAGAGCTTGAATGGGTTCGTCAAAACCCTAAAGGCCGCCAAGCTAAATCAAAAGCTCGTATGGCTCGCTTTGAAGAACTTCAAAATACAGACCATCAAAAACGTAATGAAACCAACGAACTGTTTATCCCACCAGGTGAACGCTTAGGTGATAAAGTTCTTGAAGTGACTAACCTAACGAAATCGTTTGGGGATCGTGTATTAATTGATAACTTGTCATTCAGTATGCCTAAAGGCGCTATCGTCGGTATTATCGGCGCCAATGGTGCAGGTAAATCAACACTATTTAAAATGCTAAGTGGTGCAGAAGAAGCTGATTCAGGTTCTATTGTATTGGGCGAGACAGTTAAGCTTGCTTCTGTTGATCAGTTCCGTGACAGCATGGACAATACAAAAACGGTTTTCCAAGAAATCTCTGAAGGTGCAGAGATCATCAAGATCAATAATTATGAAATTCCAGCACGAGCATACTGTTCTCGCTTTAACTTCCGTGGAAATGATCAACAAAAAATCATTGGTGATCTTTCTGGTGGTGAGCGTAACCGTGTTCATTTAGCAAAACTGCTAAAAACCGGCGGCAACGTACTATTACTCGATGAGCCAACCAATGACTTGGATGTTGAAACATTACGAGCATTAGAAGAAGCACTTCTTGAGTTCCCAGGCTGTGCAATGGTTATCTCACATGACCGTTGGTTCTTGGACCGTATTGCTACTCATATTCTTGATTACCGCGATGAAGGCCAAGTTAGCTTCTTTGAAGGTAACTACACTGAATACAGCGAGTGGTTGAAGAAAACGTTAGGTGCTCAAGCGGCTGAACCTCACCGCATTAAATATAAACGTATGACTAAGTAATTATAGTCTTATTGATATTTATCATCAGGGCCGCATTCTTGCGGCCTTTTTAATAAATTAAAAAACAAACAAATATCATACTTAAATAAGATACGACCAAAGAAGGAAAAATGATGATTGAACGACGTAAATTTTCACGAGTTGTATACCAATCAAGTATCACGTTAATACAAGAAATTCAGCAATGGAAAGGGTCTCTTATTGATTTATCCCTCCATGGCTTATTAATCCAATTGAGTGACCACTGCGAAATTGAGCTAAATAACCAAGTAATCGTACACTTCACCCTTAATGACAGTGATATACATATAATTGCAGAATGTGAAATCATTCAAAAAACAAATAATATGCTAAGACTCTGTATTAGCCACATAGATATTGATAGTATTAGCCACCTTAAACGCCTGATCGAACTTAATGTGGGTAATGATGAACTATTATTGCGCCAATTATCAGAGCTAACCGAACCAAACTAACCCAAAAGACAATTATTACTTTATGCCTGATAAAATCCGAATTTCAGTCTCTCATAACAAAGGTACGCGTTTTTTCGCTCTTTCTCCTAAACGGAAAAACATGGTGATTTTATCTTTGTTATTAGGGATAAGCTCTTTTGTGTTTACTTGTTTTGGTCTTCATTATTTCTACCAACAACAACAATTATCCAAACTAGCTATCACCCACTTGCAAGAGCAAAATAAGGGCCTAAATAAGCTAATTATTGACAATAACAGCAATAATCACGAGTTAACTCAGCAACTAGAAGCTAAAGAAGATGAGCTTTTAGTAATAAGCCAGCGTATTGAAGATGTCGAATCAGTTCTTGGATTACAAGAGTTATCTGAAGATGACTCTTTATTAGCAGAAAAAACACTTGAGCAACGATTAGATGTTGCCGCGATAGACTCAGCAGTAAGAGCGACAATGTTTCGCCTTATTCCTAATGATACCCCTCTTAACTATACACGTGAATCATCCAGTTTTGGACGAAGAACTAACCCTATTTCAGGAAAACGACAACGTCATTTAGGTCTAGATCTAACGTGTAAACGAGGAACAGAAATATACGCCCCAGCCGATGGTGTAATAGAACTCGCGCGTGGAAGTAACAAAGGTTATGGTAATTTATTAAAAGTTCAGCATTCTTTTGGCTTTATGACCATGTACGCTCACCTGCAAAAATTTAAAGTACGATCAGGACAATTTGTAAAAAAAGGAGACTTGATTGCAACTTGTGGTAATTCAGGAAATTCGACCGGCCCTCACTTACACTATGAAGTTCGTTTTCTAGGCAGAGTATTGAATCCTAGATCATTCATTGATTGGACGCCTGAGAAGTTTGATAGTTTGTTCGAAAAAGAACGTAGCGTGAAATGGACACCTTTAGTAAATGTCATTAGTAATGTGGTTAAACTGCAATTAAAGCTCACTCAAAAACCGACAATAGAACAAGTTGAAGCGATTAATACGGTAAAAGCGGAACAAAAAAATAATCAACAACTTACCCAATAATATATTCTGCTAAAAAAGGTGAGTAGATACTCACCTTTTTTTACTAAACTAGTTTCTTTCTCGATGTATCGAATCATTTGCCTGTCGAAGTAAGCCTTTACTTTCAGCTAAAAACTGCTCCGCGTAATCACCAAACCACGTTTCAACTTCTTCAAAGCTTTCAATAAATCCAACACGATTATGATTTTCTAATAATGAAATTGCATCACCAAAACGCTGATGGAAACGCTTTATCATTTCAATGTTCTCTTCAGAAGAAAGAATAATATCCGCGTACAAATTTGGATCTTGAGCAAACAATCGTCCAACCATCAGTAACTCTAAACGATAAATAGGTGAACTTAGATTAAGTAATTGTTCAATATCAGGGTTTTCTTTAGATAGATGCTGACCATAAGCAAAAGAAGTAAAGTGACGCAGTGCTTGAATGAGAGTCATGCCTTTATCGTGTTCACTTGCAGAAATATCACGAACAATAGCCCCCCAAATTTCAAACTGATCTTTTAGCCAAGAATAAGCATCTTTACCACGCCCATCACACATTACAATAACCTGTTTAGCGAGGCTAGGGACATCTGGACCGAACATTGGATGTAAGCCAACAACCGGGCCCTTATGCACTTTCATCATCGCTTCAAGCGGCTTTTGCTTTATTGACGTTAGATCACACAGAATACAATCATCAGGTAGCATTGAAAGTTTACCGATCACATCAATCGTTAGATTAATAGGAACAGTAACAACAACCATTCCCACACCTTCTAAAATAACGTCAGCGTTATCCCAATCTTGACTGCCAAGAATTCGCACATCATAACCAGATAGTTTAAACATTTTTGCGAATAAACCACCAAGTTGGCCTTTACCTCCAACAATAACAATCGGTCTAAGTTCTGGTCTTAAACATTTAAAACCTGAGTCATTTTCACTGCTGTAAGATTCTCGCATTGTACGACGAAGAATGTCTTCAATAAGAGATGGCGGAACGCCTTTTCTCTCAGCTTCTTCGCGTCTTGAAGCCAACATTGCTGCCTCTCGACTTGGATCATAAATAGGCAAACCATATGCACTTTTTACTTCACCAACTTGTTCAACTAATTGTAAACGTTGAGCAAGAAGATCTAACATTTGTTTATCAACCGCATCAATCTTATCGCGTAAATGACTCAGTTCTACCGCCATCTCGTTCTATCCTTTTAAACGATCTTCCAATACAGGAATTAATTCTTCATGAGTATGACGTAATAGTGCCTCAGTTGATGCCCAATTGATACACGCATCAGTGATTGAAACTCCGTACTTCATCTCCGCTAATGGAATATCAGACGGTTGATTTCCTTCATTTAAGTGACTCTCAATCATTAACCCTATAATCGATTTATTTCCTTCTCGGATTTGATGGATAGCGTCCTCCGCAACTAATGGTTGGCGACGGTAATCTTTACGTGAATTGGCATGACTACAATCAATCATTAATGCAGCATCAAGATTGGATTTAGACAATTCATCTTCACATTCAGCAACAGAAACTGAATCGTAATTTGTTTGTTTGCCGCCACGTAAGATCACGTGCCCATTTGGGTTGCCCTGCGTCGTTAATAACGCAACTTGCCCCTCGCTATTTATTCCCATAAAACGGTGACCAGAAGCGGCTGCCTGCATTGCATTAATCGATGTTGATAAGCTTCCATCAGTTCCATTTTTAAAACCAACAGGAACAGATAAGCCACTCGCCATTTCGCGGTGAGTTTGTGATTCCGTGGTTCTAGCACCAATAGCAGCCCAACTAAATGTATCACCAATATATTGCGGGCTAATTGGATCAAGGGCTTCAGTCGCAAGTGGGATCCCAATTTCAGATAAATCCACTAGTAGCTGTCGTGCAGTGTGCAAACCACCTTCGATGTCAAATGAACCATCTAGATGCGGATCGTTTATTAACCCTTTCCAGCCTACCGTCGTTCTTGGCTTTTCAAAATAAACACGCATAACGATAAACAATTGGTCACTAAGCTCTTCTGAAATAGCTTTCAAACGTTTCGCGTATTCTTTGGCTGCATCAATATCATGAATAGAACAAGGTCCACAAACAATAAGTAAACGGTGATCTTTTTTATGAATGATATTTGAGATCGTCTGACGAGATTGTTGAATAAAATGACGCGCACTTTCACTCAAAGGGATTTTATTCTTTAATTCTTGAGGGGTAATAAGCACTTGCTCATCAATAATATTAATATTACTTAATTCACTCTTTTTCATTCCTACACCTGTAAACTTTTATGTCCATTAAATAGTCTTTTAAGACGAATAGAAATAATCTAACAGGTATAAGCGATAAATCAACCTACGTAACGTATAAAATACAAAAAAATATTATCGTAAACTTATGTTTACAATAATATTTAGGCGTAAAAAAAGGTGCGCTGATAACAGCACACCTTCATAGCACATTTGATAAACGTTCTCGTGTGCGTTACTTTTTAGCCAGCTTCTCTTTGATACGAGCTGATTTACCAGAACGCTCACGCAGGTAGTACAACTTGGCACGACGTACTGCACCGCGACGTTTAACTTCGATGCTGTTAACGATTGGAGAGTGAGTTTGGAACGTACGCTCAACACCTTCACCGTTAGAAATTTTACGTACAGTAAACGCAGAGTGAAGACCACGGTTACGAATAGCGATTACAACGCCTTCGAATGCCTGTAGACGCTCACGCTCACCTTCTTTAACTTTAACTTGAACTATAACAGTATCACCTGGAGAGAACTTAGGTAGATCTTGCTTTAGTTGCGCATCTTCAATTGCTTTAATGATGTTGCTCATTTTTGTATATCCTAGAATAAACTGATACTAAATTTCTTAATTACTTACTTTGCTGATGTTCTTCACGAACAAATTCAGCCAGTAATAATTCCTGTTCGTCAGTCAGAGCTAGATTTCCCAGGAGCTCTGGTCTTCTTAGCCAAGTACGGCCTAACGATTGTTTCATTCGCCAACGAGCGATATCTTTATGATTTCCAGATTTAAGTACACTAGGCACTTCCTTACCATCTAAGACCTCAGGCCTTGTATAGTGCGGACAATCTAACAAACCGTCTGCAAAAGAATCTTCTTCAGCGGACGCAAAATCTCCAAGTACACCCGGAACAAACCGAGAGACAGAATCAATCAACGTCATAGCAGGGAGTTCCCCGCCTGTAAGCACAAAATCGCCAATTGACCATTCTTCGTCAACTTCAGATTGTATTATGCGCTCATCTACGCCTTCGTATCGGCCACAGATAAGAACTAAGTTCTCGTTTGTTGCCAATTCCTCAACACCAGCTTGATTCAGCGTTCTGCCTTGAGGTGAAAGGTAAATCACTTTCGTTTTGCCTGGAGCGGCTTCTCTGGCTGCAGTAATGGCATCGCGCAAAGGCTGTACCATCATTAACATACCAGGACCACCACCATAAGGTCGGTCATCAACAGTGCGATGTTTATCTTGAGTGAAATCTCTAGGATTCCATGTCTCTATAGATAAAAGACCTTTTTTAATTGCTTGGCTAGTTACCCCAAAATCGGTAACCGAACGGAACATTTCAGGAAATAGGCTTATAACCCCAACCCACATGTGCCCTCGCTTTACCTAGGGTTTAGAACCCAGGATCCCAGTCAACTTCGATCCGTTGAGCCTCACGATCAATTACTTTGATCACTTGCTCATCAATAAAAGGAATCAAACGTTCCTTTTTACCAAAAGCATCTTTCAGGTTTGCTTTGACTACAAGAACATCGTTTGATCCGGTTTCAAAGATGTCGTCAACAATACCTAGGCCGTAACCTTGGCTTGTAACCACTTCCATACCAAACAATTCACGCCAGTAGAATTCATCTTCTGACAGCTCAGGTAGTGCATCTGCTTTAACTGCAATTTCCAGGTTAGTATAAGCTTGAGCTTCTTCTCTAACTTCTAATCCTTCCAGTTTGCACACCAAACCTTTATGACGTTTCCAGCTTTCGACTGAAAACTCGACCCACTCATCTTTTACTTTAATAAGTAAAGGTTTGTAGTCGAAAATGCTTTCAGGTTGATCAGTAAAAGAAACTACTTTCAACCATCCACGAATGCCATAGGAAGCACCGAACTTACCTACAACAATTACTTCGTCTTGCTTACTCATAAAATCTTTACCTTTAACCAACTAAATTAAGCCGCTTTGTTAGCGTCTTTAACTAGCTTAGCTACACGATCAGAAAGACCAGCGCCTAAACCAACCCAATGGTTAACGCGGTCAAGATCTAAACGAAGACCTTCTTCTTGACCTTGTGCTGTAGGGTTAAAGAAACCTACTTTCTCAATGTAACGACCAGTTGATTTAAAACGGCTGTCCGCTACTACGATTTGATAAAATGGACGCTTCTTCGCGCCGTGACGTGCCAAACGAATGGTAACCATATCGTCCTCTATTTGCTTCGTACAAAAATTAAATTGGCTCAAAAAAAAAGAATTTTATTGAGCCCTCGTGCCAAAATAAAGCCCCGGAATTTTACTCTTATGAGGTTTCAATGCAAGGGATTTAGCTATTTTATCACCAATTATTTCTGTAATTAGTGAAAAAATGGGGTAAAAAAGGTGCGCTAGGTAAAATTTATTAAAAAATTCACTTGTCGCACCTTGTTATCTGATTAATACACTTTGACAATGTGCAATTGAATATTAGCGGCCAAAGCCACCCATACCACCGCCCATTCCGCCCATCATGCCTTGCATATTACGCATCATGCCTTTCATGCCACCTTTCTGCATTTTTTTCATCATTTTCTGCATTTGAGTAAACTGTTTCAGCATGCGATTCACATCTTGTACTTGAGTACCAGAACCTGCTGCAATACGTTTTTTACGTGAGCCTTTAATTAGTTCAGGACGCTGGCGTTCTTTCATTGTCATGGAATTAATAATGGCTTCCATTTGATTGAACATTTTGTCATCCACTTTATCTTTGACATTAGCAGGTAGCTGAGACATACCAGGAAGCTTATCCATCATCCCCATCATGCCACCCATATTTGTCATCTGACCAAGCTGCTCACGAAAATCTTCAAGATCAAAACCTTTCTTCTCTTTGAACTTTTTCGCTAATCGTTCTGCTTTTTCTTTATCTACGTTCTTCTCTAGATCTTCAATTAGAGAAAGAACATCACCCATACCTAAAATACGAGAAGCAATACGTTCTGGGTGGAAAGGTTCTAGTGCATCCGTTTTTTCACCGACACCTAAGAATTTAATTGGCTTGCCCGTAATGTGACGAACAGATAATGCAGCACCACCACGAGCATCACCGTCTACTTTGGTTAGAATAACACCCGTAAGTGGTAAAATATCACCAAACGCTTTTGCCGTATTAGCGGCATCTTGCCCCGTCATTGCATCGACAACAAATAACGTTTCAATTGGATTTACATGTGCATGAAGCTGCTTAATTTCTTCCATCATTTCAGTATCAACAGCTAGACGACCAGCCGTATCAACGATAACAACATCAAAAAACTTTAACTTAGCGTGGCTAATTGCACCATCAACAATATCAATAGGTTTTTGATCTGCACTTGATGGGAAGAAATCGACATCAACTTCTGACGCTAACATTTCTAGCTGTTTAATTGCCGCAGGACGGTATACATCGGCAGACACAACTAAAACTTTCTTTTTATCTCTTTCTTTTAATAGCTTCGCTAATTTACCGGTACTGGTTGTTTTACCTGCACCTTGTAAACCTGCCATTAAAATAACCGCAGGCGGCTGACACGCTAAATTTAGAGCCTCATTTGAGTCTCCCATTATAGCTTCTAGCTCAGACTGAACGATTTTAATGAATTCTTGACCCGGTGTTAGGCTTTTTGATACCTCAACCCCTACGGCGTTTTCTTTTATTCGCTTAACAAAATCACGAACAACAGGTAAAGCAACGTCTGCTTCTAACAAAGCCATACGAACTTCACGTAGCGTTTCTTTAATGTTTTCTTCTGTTAATCGACCTTTACCACTGATGTTTTTCAGGGTTTTGGATAGTCTATCCGTTAAATTATCAAACATATTCTTGCGCCTAATCTGCGAGCATTGATCAATTATAACCTAATAGTATGCAAAATATTGTTGGTTATAATTAAAATTTTTTATCCTAACCGAATCACACCTACCGAGATTGACCTGTACAGGGTATAATCAATCTGTTGATAAATTAGATGACTCGTGATTATGGATACCATTACAGCAATCAGTGCTGCGCTTTTTTACTTTTTAGCATTAGGTTTTGTTATTCCTGGCTTAGCTAGTCAAAATAAAATAAAAACCAATGCTGTATTTATATGTGCGTCGCTTGCATTACTTGTGCATGCGTGGCAATTAAAAGAGCTCATTTTAAATACCTCAGGTCAGAATTTAAGTATTTTAAATGTAGCCTCTCTAATTAGCTTTATTATTTCACTCACGATGAGTGTTTCAATGCTGAAATTTAGAGTATGGTTTATTCTGCCTGTTGTTTATAGTTTTTCAGCCATTAATTTACTTGCTGCAACCTTTCTCTCTGGTGCTTTTATTACCCATTTAGAAACGCACCCCAGCTTATTGATACACATATCATTAGCTTTATTTGCTTATTCAACCTTAATGATCGCCACTTTATATGCACTTCAGCTGGCTTGGCTTGATCATAAACTTCGCAGTAAAAAATCACTCACGCTAAATCCTAATCTCCCCCCTTTAATGATGGTGGAACGTCAACTTTTCAAGATCATCCTCGTTGGTTTATTTCTACTAACTCTTACTTTATTGACCGGACTCACATTCATACAAGATATGCTCGCTCAAGGTAAAACTCATAAAGCCGTATTATCCTTTATTGCTTGGATTGTTTATGCCGTATTAACATGGGGGCATTATCAAAGAGGATGGAGGGGACAAAAAGCATTATGGTTTAGCTTAACGGGTGCATTTCTTCTCACTCTTGCTTATTTTGGTAGTCGATTTGTGCAAGAAGTTATCTTAACGTAAACAAGACTTCTAGCTCACTTTTCAAGATCAAATTTGACATATCAAGCACTGATATTGATAAATAACCTTTACATTGTATTTTTCACTGAGGATCAAGTCACTTGGATGACATATCAACCGGCGCCCTATTTACGATTTTAGCTGTACTTATTATTGCATCTGGTTATTTTTCAAGCTCTGAAACCGGCATGATGTCTTTAAATCGATATCGCTTAAAACACTTATCCAATCAAGGCCATAAGGGTGCACAGCGTGTTGAGAAATTACTAAGTCGCCCAGACCGACTTATTGGTTTAATTCTAATAGGCAACAACCTCGTTAATATTCTCGCTTCTGCTATCGCGACTATTTTAGGTATGCGCTTATACGGGGATTACGGTGTTGCAATTGCTACCGGTGTTCTGACTCTCGTCATTCTTGTCTTTGCCGAAGTAACACCAAAAACACTTGCAGCAATGTATCCTGAGCGAGTGGCTTACAGCAGCAGTATCCTACTCAATATTCTAATGAAAGTTTTATCTCCATTAGTCATCCTAGTAAACCTGATTACTAATGGCTTTCTAAAACTTCTTGGCCTTGGTACAAACCACTCTCACAAAGACAACCTTAGTTCAGAAGAATTACGAACGGTTGTTCATGAGGCTGGAGGACTTATCCCACGCCGCCACCAAGATATGCTTATTTCTATTTTAGATTTAGAACATGTCACTGTTAATGACATCATGGTGCCTCGCAGCGAAATTACAGGCATTGATATTAATGACGATTGGAAATCCATTTCACGCCAACTGGCTCACTCGCCACACGGTCGTATCGTTCTTTATCGTGATCAAATTGATGAAGTTGTGGGAATGCTTCGTTTACGCGAATCCTACCGCTTAATGCTTGAAAAAAATGAATTTACAAAAGAAACATTATTAAGGGCAGCTGATGAAATTTATTTCATTCCCGAAGCAACACCTTTAAATATTCAACTATTAAAATTTCAACGTAATAAAGAGCGTATTGGACTAATCGTAGATGAATACGGCGATATTCAAGGTTTGATTACTTTAGAAGACATACTAGAAGAAATTGTTGGTGAGTTTACTACGTCAATGGCACCAAGTTTAACCGAAGAGATCACTCCTCAACCTGACGGCAGTTTCATGATTGAAGGCAGCGCTAATATTCGAGATATTAATAAAGGCCTGAAATGGAATTTACCAACAGATGGTCCAAGAACATTAAATGGGCTGATACTCGAACACCTAGAAGAAATTCCGGGCACTCAAATCAAAGTAAATATAGAACATCATCAAATGGAAATTATCGCAGTAGAAGAGAACAAAATTAATTTGGTTAAAGTATTCCCTAGTAGCGATAATAATTAGCTTATATACAAGCACAAAAAAGCCCGTATTAGATTTCTAATGCGGGCTTTTTAAATTCGAAATGAAATTAATCTACAGATAGTTCTTTAAGCATTGACTCGGGAAGAGCCAAGTCATCATTTTTATTTACTTGAATACCTGCGGCTAAAATAGCGGTAGCAATCGCTTTCGCTTCTTCTAAAGAATGCATGGTATATGTACCACATTGATATTCATT
>NZ_CAWPRC010000179.1:0-22036 GCF_963890165.1 Aliivibrio sp. SR45-2
TGTGTGATCTGCAGCTATTTATTGAATGTATAACCTGATTATTATCCTCTCGATTTTTGGAGTTTAAACTGCTGACGGTATAACGCAGCAATTTAGAAATTAAGTATATAAAAGCTATCATCAGGGAGATTGATGTGTTTTTAATCGAATTTATAATCGTATTAGTATGTATTTTAATTGGTGCTCGTATTGGCGGCATCGGCTTAGGTGTTATGGGAGGTATTGGCTTAGCCATACTGAGTTTTGTTTTTGGATTACAACCTACCAGTCCACCGATCGACGTTATGTTAATGATCATGGCGGTTGTTGCAGCTGCTGCAGCCATGCAAGCGGCGGGCGGTCTTGAATATTTAATTAAGATTGCATCACGTATTTTGCGTAAAAATCCACGTCACATTACCTTTATTGCTCCTTTAGTGACGTACATGTTTACTTTCTTAGCGGGTACAGGGCACGTTGCTTATTCTGTATTGCCTGTTATTTCAGAAGTGAGTCGTCGTAGTGGCATTCGTCCTGAACGCCCATTAGGTATGGCGGTTATCGCATCACAATTTGCTATTGTAGCAAGTCCGATCGCGGCAGCGGTTGTTGCTTTGGTTGCTTTTTTAGAGCCGCAGGGAATTACTCTTGCTGATGTACTAATGATTACGATCCCTGGAACTTTCTGTGGTTTAGCACTGGCTTGCGTCATCGTAAACAAGCTAGGTAAGGATCTAAAAGACGATCCTGAATATCAGCGTCGTATGCAAGATCCTGTCTTTCGTAAGGAAATGGAAGCAGAAGTTAAAGTTGAAGAGATTGAGATTAAACCGGGCGCTAAAAAAGCCGTGGGTTTATTCTTATTTGGCGCAATTGTGGTTGTTATTATGGGCGCGTTCCCATCATTACGTCCTAACTTTAATGGCTCACCTATGGGAATGGCACATACGATTGAGATCGTCATGTTAGCCATGGCAGCGTTGATTATTTTACTTTGTAAGCCTGATGGTAATGAAATAACCCAAGGTTCTGTATTCCATGCGGGTATGCGTGCAATTGTGGCTATCTTTGGTATTGCATGGTTAGGTGATACGTTTATTGCGGGTCATGACATCATGGTAAAAGAAGCGGTTTCAGGGTTAGTTGAAGTAGCGCCATGGACATTTGCTTTTGCATTATTTGGCTTATCAGTAATGGTAAACAGCCAAGGGGCAACCACTGCGGTACTTGTGCCTGTTGCGATTACTTTGGGTCTTCCACCTGAAGTGATTATAGCTACTTTTGTTGCTGTAAATGGTTACTTCTTTATTCCTAACTACGGTCCAATTATCGCTTCTATTGATTTTGACCGAACAGGAACAACCAAGATTGGTAAGTATATCTTTAACCACAGTTTCATGATCCCTGGTTTATTGAGTATGGTTTTTAGTATCATATTTGGTTTTGTTTTTGCAAGTATGGTTCTATAGTCATTAATAATAGCCTTTAAACTGTACGTCGTACTTATTTGTTGTTATTATGCACGGGAATGAAGTATTAATGGTTTCCATTACTAACTTCGTCTTTGGCTAGCAATAAAAATAAGAATATAAAACTCGGACTTATAAAAGTGATGAGTATAAAAAAGGCAATAGCATCGAGCTATTGCCTTTTTGTCTTTAATTCGCAATAAATCCGAAAACAAACTGTCACATAACCATTCTATGATCGCCAAATCAAATTGATCATGGAGGATATATGAATCGTAATACTCTCACTTTAACCACATTAGCGGTGGTCACTTCAGCATTGTTAGGTTGTAGCCAGCAATCAAATATACCAACATCAGAAAATACATTTTCAGCAATAGACACTTTTGGTATTCAATGTAAATCACAAGAAGAGCCAAAGCGCGGCAGTTCAGGCATTCGTGGACTGACGTTCGTTGGTTCATCCATCGCTGATGCCCCCTTTGTTACCTCTGCTGCAGAGATCGTCAGTTACGACTCGTGTACTGATAAGTTGTATGTTGTAAACGCTCAAGCCAAAAAAATTGATGTATTAACCCTTGATGCTAATAGCCAACCAAAGGCGGCAGGGTATATTGATCTTCAATCAGCAGCGAAGCGTTCTGGTATTGAGATTGGTGCAGCAAACAGTGTCTCTGCTCATAATGGGTTAGTTGCTGTTGCGGTTGAAAACAGGGATAAACAGAAGAATGGCATTATTGCTTTGTTCCGATCGGATTCTCTTGAACTACTCACGACATACCCCGCAGGTGCTTTGCCTGATATGGTGAGTTTTTCTAAAGACGGTCGTTATATTGCAGCAGCGAATGAAGGGGAGCCGAATGCCGATTATTCAATTGATCCAGAAGGCAGCGTAACGTTAATCGATATTGCTAATGGCCCATTAAATGCGTCAGTTATTCAACTTGATTTTAATGCGTTTGACAAGGGTGGCTTACGTCATTCAGAGTTAACAGATAAAGTTCGTATTTCTGCACCGACGGCAAGCGTTTCCAAAGATCTCGAACCTGAATACCTCACTTTTGCCGATAACGGTAAGTTGTATATCGCATTACAAGAGAACAATGCATTAGCCGCGATTGATGTAGAAAGTGCATCGATTGATGGTATTTTTGGTTTGGGTGGAAAATCATGGGAAAACGCTCAATTAGACGCTTCAAATAAAGATAAAACACTAGGGAATTTCCAAAATTACCCAATGCTTGAAGGGTTGTATATGCCAGACAGCATAACCAGTTACAGCGTAAATGGCGCTGCCTATATAGTCACTGCGAATGAAGGTGACGGCAGAGAATATGGGTTCCAAACCACCCAACAACGTTGTGATGAAGAATCGTATTCATGGGATGGTGAGGACTACAAGGGCACGGCAGATTATGCAACCAAACAAGATTTTTGCCTTGTTTATGGTGATGAAGTTCGTGGTAAAAAGCTGGATGTTGATAAAAATCATCCGTTAGCTACGGCATTAAAAGATAAAAACCAGTTAGCTCGTTTAAAAGTGGTTAAGCCACAAGGTACATTAGCCGCTGATGAAAAAGTACAAGCATTTGGTAGCCGTTCGTTCTCTATATGGGATGAATTTGGTGAACTTGTTTTTGATAGCGGCGATGAGTTTGCTCGTATCGTGTTTGAGAAGAATAAAGAAAACTTCAATAGTACTAATGATAATAACAGCAGTGCTGATGACCGCAGTGATGACAAAGGTGCCGAGCCAGAAGCGATTGAGGTAGCAAGTATTAATGGTCGTCAATATGCGTTTATTGGTCTAGAGCGTCAAGGCGGCGTGATGGTATACGACGTAACAGAGCCGAAAGAATCTCGCTTTATTACGTATGTGAATAATCGTAATTTTGATGAACCAGTGTGTACCCAAGTTGATGCCGAGGGCGAATGTAAAAATGGGGTCTACAATCCGAAAGCAGGGGATTTAGGGCCTGAATCCATCAAGTACTTTACTCGTTTAGGTGATCATTTTATCGCCGTGGGTAATGAAGTCAGTGGGACGACTTCTGTGTACCGTATCGATATGTAATTTCCCCCCATAATAAAAGTAAGACAGAGAGAAAGGCAATCAGCGTGTGTTGGTTGCCTTTTTTGTTTTTACAAAATTAGATAGATACAATAAATTAACACTAAGTTCACATTTGCAATGTAATTTATTGGACTTTCATTTCACCGCGGGTAATGTGAGCTTGCTGATAAATGAATCTATTATAAACATTTTGTGCAGAGTTTTTATCTGAATAAATATTAATAATCAAGGAGATGATTGTGTTTAAACGTAACTTACTATTGGCTTTATTATTTATATTGCCATCAGCCGTGAACGCTGAGAACTATTCAATTGGTACGGGTGGACAGAGTGGGATCTATTATCCGTTTGGTGGTGCGTTAGCAAAAGTGTGGTCAGAACATGTACCCGATGTGAATGCGAAAGCGGAAGTGACTGCCGCTTCAGTAGAGAACACAATCAAAGTGGTACGTGGCGATATGATCGCAGGTATCGCAATGGGAAATGTCGTGCTTGATGCCTACAATGGCGAAGGTAAATTTCCGAAAAAAATGCCAGTCAACACCCTTTTTGCACTGTATCCAAATTTGGTGCACACCTTAACTCTTGAAAAGTCAGGCATTACGTCATTATCACAACTAAAAGGCAAACGAGTGTCTTTAGGGGCTCCTGCCAGTGGTACGGCTGTGACGTCTGCTGCGTTGCTTGAATCTTTAGGTATTGATGTAAAAAAAGACATTGATGCCGTGTATTTAAATTATTCTGAAACGACTAATGCGCTTGCGAATGGTCAAATTGATGCAGGCTTTATTGTGGGTGGTCAAGGCGTAGGGGCGGTAACTCAAATTGCGCTAACGCATAAAATTAAAGTGCTTTCAATTACACCAGAAGAAAGTGCAATGTTCATGAAAAAATACCCTGCATACAGCACGTACGATATGCCTGCTGGTGTATACAACAATGTAGGTGAAGTATCGACATTAAGCGTATGGAACGTATTGGTTGTAAACGCAAAAATGAGTGATGACATGGCCTATAACTTAACGAAAGCCGCGTATGAAAATATCGGTGATGTTCGTAAAGTGGTGAAAATGGCTGAGATGACAACACCTGAAAATGCAGATCGCTTGCAAGGTGTTCCTCTTCATCCTGGTGCTCAAAAATATCTTGATTCAATCATGAAATAATAAGCGCCAAATATACGCAAAACGAAAGGGTAAGTGTCTCGCTTGCCTTTTCTTCTTTTCTGACTTTATCCAAAGGCATTAATATGGATATTATGACCGATAAAAATCAACCTGATATAGAGCATTTACCTCATGAAAAAACAGTAAATGTATTTGGGTATCTCATTTTAGGTATTGCTGTTGCGCTCTCAATGTTTCAAATTTGGCAGGGCATTAGCTCAACCATTTCTGCGACGTATTTTCGCCCTATACATCTTTGTTGGGTGCTTATTCTTATTTTCTTGCATTACCCATTAATTACCAATCGAAAGAATCACTTATATCTTGTAGGCCGAGTCATTGATCTCGCTTTATGTGGCTTGATTGTTTTTGCAGCTTATCGCATGTTGATATTTGATTACAACGACATCAACCATCTATTTTATGGACTACAACTGCCAGACATGATTGCAGGGTGTTCGTTAATTCTCTTATTAATGGAAGGATGTCGTCGAACGGTCGGCTGGGTGATGGTGCTTATCGCGGTATTATTTCTATCCTACAGCGCATTTGGTGATTTATTACCGAGTGGCTTTGCAATCAAGTCATACTCTCTACAAGAACTCATTCAATTTCAAATATTTTCGGCTAACGGCATTTTTGGCTCCGCCTTAGGCATTGCAGCAACAACGGTCTTTATCTTTGTGTTATTCGGGGCATTTTTAGAAGTCACAGGCGCAGGTAAATTCTTTATTGATTTGGCATTCTCTATTGCGGGTAAATATCGTGGTGGTCCAGCAAAAGCGGCAGTATTGGCCTCGGCAGGGCTCGGCTCTATTTCAGGTTCAGCAATAGCAAATACAGTAACCACAGGCTCAATCACCATTCCTATGATGAAAAAGCTGGGTTATAAACCAGAACAAGCCGCAGGAATTGAAGCGGCGGCCTCAACGGGTGGGCAAATTATGCCACCAATTATGGGTGCGGGTGCGTTTGTAATGGCACAGTTTACCGGTGTGCCTTACAGCGAAATTATGTTGGCCTCTATCGCACCTGCGATTTTGTATTTCTTCTGTACCTTGTTATACGTGCATTTAATGGCGTGTAAGCTTGAGCTTAAAGCCGTAAGTCGAACAGAAGCCGTAATGAGCGTGATGAAAGATGGCGCGCACCATTTAATTCCATTAGCACTGATCACAACATTACTTATGATGGCTTACTCTCCATTACTGGTCGGTGTGGCTGGTTGTGCCGCTATTCTAGTGACTGCGGCATTGCGTAAGCACAGCCGAATTGGCTTGAAAAAATTCATTGAGGGCATGAAAAATGGCGCCTTAATGGCATTACCGATTTCGGCAGCGTGTGGTGCTGCCGGTATTATAGTTGGGGTAGTTGGACAAACAGGGATTGGTTTGCAATTCACTCAATTTGTGATGGATTTCTCTGGCGGTTACATGCTAATAGCTTTAGGGTTAATAAGCCTTGTTGCTTTAGTGTTAGGCATGGGATTACCCGTGACTGCGGCCTATATTGTATTAGCGGTAATGGCGGTGCCAATGTTAAGTGATTTTGGTTTACCATTATTAACAGCACATCTTATTGTGTTTTGGTTATCGCAAACCTCAAATGTGACTCCTCCGATTGCTTTAGCTGCCTTTGCCGGTGCCGGTGTTGCGAATGCTAATCCAATGAAGTCTTCTGTTGAGGCGTTTAAATTGGCTGGTGGGTTATTCATTATTCCAATCATGATGGCGTATACCAATTTAGTTAATTCTGATGCCAGTGCGATGGATCTTGGTTTTTCTATCGTACAAACTCTGACGATCATTATTGCGGTTGCTATCTTTATTGAAGGGTATTTATTACGTCCACTAACCGCAGTTGAAAGGTTATTGGCCTTTTTTACTATCCCGTTAGTTATGCTTAATCCTTTTGGTGTCGGTTTTCTCGGCATTATTATTATGCTGGGTTTGATTGTGATTCAATGGAAAGGCAGAGGGCGGGTGAGCCAGAGTTAGTCTTTTATCATTAAAAAACGTATCTTAATTAGAATCCTCTTTGGTTATCAGAATCAAAGGGGATTTTTGTATCTATTGCTGAATATTGAGATCTATAAGTCGAATAATCACCATTCAACTGCTACCTTTTAATAAGAGAATCAATTCAGTAGGGCGTTTTCGAGGATACATGGGAGAGTGGTATGTTTGATGAGAAAAGGGGTTTCCGTCATTGTGTTATTTCAATGGTTATTTTCGTGGCGGCGATGATTGGAGGAATAGAAAAAAGCCAAGCGAATACCGAGCTTAAAGTAGGGACATATCATTGCCCACCGTTTATCTTTCACGACAAAGGTCAAGAGTTTGAAGGTCTAAGCATGACGTTGTGGGAACGTATTGCTGAGATCATGGGCGCGACTTATACCTTACAGAACTACGAACTTGATGATTTGCTGTTAGCCTCAGAAAAAGGCGACATTGACGTTGGGATATCGTGTATCTCTATCACGCCTGATCGTGAGGCACGGGTCGATTTTTCTCATTCTTTCTACGAAACGCATCTGGCTATTGCGGTGAAAAGCCGTAGCTATTTCGATACGTTTATTAGCATTGTCACTAACCCGACCTTATGGAAAGCGATAGGTATTTTTTTCACTGTGGCGATTAGTGTCGGTGGGTTCTTTTATTTGTTAGAACGAAAAAATAATGACAAATTATATTCAATGCCAACCAAGAAAGGTCGCTTGGCAGAAGCGTTGATCTTAGGGGTTTTATTCATCACAAAAGGGCCGTTTAATTACTTTGAATTTAAAACCTTATCAGCACGAGTGATGACGGTATTGATCGCCATGTTCTCCACAGTATTTATTGCCAGTATCACCGCTATTTTGACCAGTTCACTCACATTAGAACAATTAAGATTTGATGTGAAAAACGTGAATGATTTATCTAAGCTCAGAACAGGAACAAAGCAAGCCACAACGGCATCACTATTGTTGGCTGATCACAGTATTGCTCATGAAAATTATCAAACCATGGATGAGTTATTATTGGCATTAGAGAATGATCAGGTTGATGCTATTGTGGCGGATGATGCGGTATTACGGTACATGATAAAACAAGGTAAAAATAAGCAATTATTTAACGAGTTAGTCGTACTTCCTTATCAGTTAGAAAAACAAAATTATGGCCTAGTGTTGATTGAAAACAGTGAATACGAAGAAGAAATCAACCGGGCTTTATTACAAATTCGTGAAACCACAGAGTGGCATCAGATCTTGTTAGAATATTTTACAGAAAAGTGATTCATATTCGTGATGCTTATATTTCAAACATCGTAACAGAACGCTGATAAAGCCATGCGTGTGCTTGCCCAGCGTTTTTGTTTTTCCTCACGACACGATCGATGTGCAATAACCAATTTTTCTCTTCTGAATCAACATCGACTATTTTTAAAGAGATATTATTCTGAATTATGTGGTTTGGAATAAAGCCCCAGCAATGGTCTAACTGTAATAATGATTGTAACGAGCTTAAATTATTGGTGGTGGTGACGGATGATGAGAAGTGCGTATTCCAAGGGCTATGCATATTAGTAAAGAGTATTTGACGAAACGATTTCAACTCTTGTAATTGAATCGATTTTTGAGAATGTAAAGGATGGTTATGTGCCGCTGCAATAGTAACAGGTAAATAACCTACTAAGCCTAACTCAACGTCTTTTGGAAGAATATCTCCGGACAACATGAACCCAATTGATGCTTTTCCTTTTGACACTTGTTCGCTTATCTCTTGGTTTTCAACGGTATTAATGTGTAATTCTGTGTGTGGAAAACGCTGATAAAACTCATTAATTACTTTATAAAAGGCTGGCGTTAACAATAGCTCATTAATCGCGATGGTTAAGGTATCTTCTACGCCTGCACTGAAAGAATGAATCATCGTTTCAATGTCTTTCGCTTGCGAGAGTAAATTAAGAGATTGAAGATATAAACGCTTACCGTGTGGCGTTAATGTGGGTATACGAGTGGAACGATCAAAGATCTCAATTCCTGCATCTATTTCTAGGTTTGCGATAGCTGTACTAACGGCTGATTGTGCTTTTCCCAATTTTCGAGCAGCCGCAGAGAATGAACCGCATTCGACACAAAGTACAAGCGTTTCAAGTTGCTGGAGATTAAACATACTCAACCATCTATTATTCAGATAATAACCAACTAGAGTGTATCAAAAGTTCACATGATAATGCATGAACTTAATGAGAAGTTTATAGGTATTATTATGACAAATTCAGCAGCTAAATCAGCAAGTACGATTCAAAAGGAAATGGAAGAATTAAAAGCTCGTTTAAATCAAAGTCGCCAAACCATCATACAAGGATCGATGAATAAATCTGAATCGACGGAGCTTTTATCACTCATGATTAAAAGTACGGCAACATTTGAAAAGAATTAGAATGTGTTTAAAAGCCCCTCTAATTTAAGTCTAATCATTTTAAATGCATTATTTTTGCTATCATTTATTTTAACTGTCTGAGTAGATGTTATTATCCGCCGCCCAGATACCCTTTGAGTTAAAGGACAAGAGAGATGCATGATCGTGCCAGCCAAATGGTGATATTTTACGCCCTAGCCAAAGCGGGAAGCTTTACTGCTGCCGCAAAACAAATGGGCGTATCTACCTCTCATGTGAGTAAGCAGCTGGGAATATTAGAAGCAGAGCTTAACGTTAAGTTAGTACAGCGCACGACACGCTCGTTAACACTGACTGATGCAGGGCAACAGTTCTATTTGTATTGTGAAAAGATGTACAGTGCGATGACCGAAGCCAGTGCCATTATGGATAATGAACGTGATGATGTCGCGGGCATCTTGCGTTTAGGGTTATCACAGTCTTTTGGTACTATGCACATTATCCCTGCGATAGATAAATTACGTCATCAATATCCAGATCTTCAGGTCGAAGTTCGTTTGTTTGATCATCGTGCAGACATGCTTAAAGAAGGCTTGGATTTGTGGGTGACCAATTTTGAAGACTTACCCGAGGGATATGTTGCGCAGCGATTAGCGGATTCGCATTTTGTACTGGCAGCTTCACCTGATTATTTGATCGATAAAGCCGTCCCTCATCACCCTGAAGATTTAACAGAGCATAATTGTTTAACGTATCAAAGTCGTTATCGTGATTACAGCAATTGGGATTTCAGCAAAGGCAATGAAACACTGTGTGTCAAAGTCTCTGGAAATTACCGTGTCGATTTAGCTGAAGCGGTGAGAGATGCCGCTATTTCAGGGTGGGGCGTGGCGTATTTAGCCAGTTACTTACTGACCAATGAGTTTAATGATGGCAAATTGATTCAGCTATTACCTGATTGGAAAGCGAGTCAAAAAATGCCAATTTATGCGGTTTATCCAAGCCGTAAGCACCTGCCAAGAAAGATAAGTGCCGTGATTGATTTCTTACGTGAGCACATTGGTCAACAGCCATATTGGGACAAAGCGTTAATGAAACGGGTTAAGTTATAATCAAAGTATGACGCGTTCAATATTGTCATTGATTAAATTAAATACAGTGCAATGATGCCTTTTTAATCAATGACTTAAATCTATTATCAGCCTTGAAATAAATATCTTTTCCATATGGCAACAATACCCGTTATATATTCCCTTCTTATTTTATAAATCAACGAGTTAATAAAATCACACAAAGCGTGATCTAAGTCTCATTAACAGAGCGTTAGCAAACCCGACTTGCACGCAAACCTTTGCGCATTAGAATGCAGGCTCATTTTCGATAGCACAGGTTTCTATCATGACATCTTTCCTTGGTATTTTTGCCATTTTACTATTTGCTTACCTATGTTCGACTGATCGCCGTAATATCCCTTTGAGAACCGTTTCTTTGGCGTTTGGTCTACAAATTTTATTTGCTCTGTTGGTACTTTACGTTCCAGCAGGTAAAGAAGTTTTAAACTCAGTAACCGCAGGCGTTTCGGGCGTTATTGAATATGGACAAGAGGGCATTGCCTTTTTGTTTGGTGGTTTAGCTACGGGTAAAGTCGGCTTTGTATTTGCCGTTAATGTTCTTGGTATTATCATCTTCTTCTCTGCCCTTATTTCTGCGCTTTACCATCTTGGTATCATGCCTAAAGTGATCAACTTTATTGGGGGTGGCTTACAACGCTTATTGGGTACAGGACGTGCAGAATCACTTGCTGCGACTGCTAACATCTTTGTAAGTATGGTTGAGGCACCACTTGTCGTTAAACCTTACTTGAAGCACATGAGTGATTCTCAGTTCTTCGCGGTAATGACCTGTGGTTTGGCGTCAGTGGCAGGCGGTACAATGGTTGGCTATGCATCACTTGGTGTTGATCTTAACTTCCTTATCTCTGCGGCATTCATGTCGGCACCTGCCGGTTTATTGATGGCAAAAATGATGGTGCCACCGGGTGACGAAGAGAATAATGACGATGAAATTACATCGGTAGAAATCGATCACGCAACTAATGTATTTGAAGCATTGGCTGATGGTGCAATGTCTGGTTTACGTATTGCAGTCGCTGTTGGTACAACGTTATTAGCGTTCGTGAGTGTGATTGCATTGCTAAATGGCTTATTAGGTCACGTGGGCGATTTATTCGGGTTTAATCTGAGCTTTGAATTGATCCTTGGCTACGTATTTGCTCCTGTGGCTTTCTTACTTGGTGTGCCGTGGAACGAAGCGATCCTTGCGGGTTCATTAATTGGTAATAAGATCGTCGTGAATGAATTTGTTGCCTTCATCCAATTGATGGAAGTGAAAGATCAATTAAGTGATCATTCAGTGGCTATCGTGACTTTTGCCTTGTGCGGTTTTGCAAACATTTCAACCATGGCTATTTTGATTGGTGGTTTGGGAAGTCTAGTGCCAGAGCGTCGTTCGTTCATTGCTAAAATGGGTTTCCGAGCAATCACTGCGGGTGTATTAGCGAACTTAATGAGTGCCGCGATTGCAGGTGTGATTCTTTCTTTATAGAAACACGCAGCAGCACATAGAATAGAACAGAGGCGCTCAATTGAGTGCCTCTTTTTTTAGCTAGTCTTGGCGTTATTAAGAGGTAGGGTAGAGACTTTAGAAATACAATCCAACACCAACAAGGAAACCTTGAGACGCGGTGTTATAAGTGAATGTGCCTTCATTATCATAATCAACCCAAGTGGATTTATACGCCATGTTTAAATCTGACCATTCGTTCATTTCATATCGCACTCCAGTTAATACGGAACTTGTGAAGCTGGTATCGCCGCTTAACCCAGCATCAATACTGGCGTGAAATTGCCATTGTTCGGTAATGTCGGTTATCCAACGAGCACCGATTAGGTAATCCACCCAATCCTCATTTATGCTTTTACTCGTGCCTAGTTTTCCACCGCTGGTATATAGCTTGGCATCAATGTCGTTATCCCACCAACGTATACCAAACATATAATCAATAGAGCCAAAATCGTATTGATAACGTTTAAATCCTTTGGCTTCTAGTACCCCTTGTCGTATTTCAGCCTTGCCTTTAAGTAATTCTCGATTTTTGTTAAGCACAGAATCGGTACTCGCGCTTAAGTTCATGTAACTGTAATCAATGTAATAACCCCATTGGTTATTATAAATTCCTTCAAGTCTAAGCATCGCCCCCATATCGATATGATCCATGATGAATTTAGGATCAACATCAACGTCTGTTGAAAGGTTACCAATCGTACTGTCGCCTCGAATATTGAGTGCAAGCGCATAGATCTCGACACTGTGTTCCCATCCGGATTTTTCTGTATTCATTTCCTCTGCAATAGCAGAAGTACCAACAAAAGAGAGAGCAAGTAAACTGGTAGAAAGTGCATGAATTCTGGTCATTTTCACATCCTTGTTTTTAGGCTATTTTTTGTTCTTCATATAAAGCCTAGTGTATAAAAAAGTGAAATCCAGACTGAGATAGAAAAATAATGAGTCATAACGATTAACAATACGCTGACAAATAAACACTAGACCGACTGGTTTGTATTGTGTATTCTGTAGCCAATCCAATAACGAGGTGACTTATGAATAACGAAACGATGATTGAAGGTATGGAACATTCATTGACAACAATGAAGGCGGCATTTTCTCAGAGCCCAATGCCTTCGCTTGAACAACGAATCGAAAAACTAACTAAGCTAAGAGTGGCTTTGATCGATCATTGCGACCAGATTTGTGAGTCAATGAATCGTGATTATGGTCAGCGCAGTGAGCAAGATACGTTGATTGCAGATTTACTGCCTTGTATTGGAAATATTGATCACACCATCAGTCATTTGGTTGAATGGATGGCGCCTTCAGTCAGAAATGCAGGGCCATTGTTGTGGTCTTCAAGTGTGGAAGTGATCTATCAACCAATGGGTGTTGTTGGCATTGTGACTCCGTGGAACTTTCCTATCATGTTATCGGTTGGCCCATTAATCTCAGCCATTGCAGCCGGTAACCGAGCAATGATCAAGATGAGTGAGTTCACACCAAATACCAACCACGTACTTTCAACACTATTAAGCACCGTGTTTGAGAAAGACGAAGTGAACGTGATTGAAGGTGAAGCGGGTATCTCTGCACACTTTACGGGATTAGCGTTTGATCATTTATTGTTTACTGGCTCTACCCAAGTTGGACGTTTAGTGATGAAAGCAGCATCAGATAACTTAACTCCTGTGACTTTAGAGTTAGGAGGTAAATCACCAGTGATTATTGCGGACGATGTTTCTATGGAATTAGCCGTAGAGCGCATAATTTATGGAAAAAGTTTGAATAACGGTCAAGTGTGCGTTGCACCAGATTACGTATTACTGCCTGAAGATAAAAAAGAAGCCTTCATTACTGAATACAAAAAACAGTATCAAACCTTATTTGCTCGTGGTGTACATTCGGAAAACTTAACCTCAATTGCTAATCAACGTCAGTTTGAGCGCATTAATGGGCTATTGAATGAAGAAATTACGGCGAACACACGAATCGAAGCGTGTCACAGTGACAGCATTGACGAGCCTCAACATCGCTTAGTGACTCACTTAGTAATTAATCCAAGTTTAGAATCAACAATTATGAAGGAAGAGATCTTCGGGCCATTACTGCCTATTTTGACTTACCAACATATAGATGATGCGATTAATATTATTTTAAATAAGCCACGTCCGTTGGCGTTGTACTTGATGTCATTTGATGAAGCGTTACAGAATCGAATTAAAACCACGGTTCACTCTGGTGGTATGTGTATTAATGATTGTGTATTCCATTTAGCGGTCGATGACGCGCCTTTTGGTGGGATAGGGGAATCAGGTAAAGGTAATTATCATGGACACGAAGGGTTCGTTACTTTTTCACACGCAAAAACAGTGATGACAAGCGGTGATGATCACCAAATAAAACATCTGTTTTCAGTTGGAAATAACGATTTTAAAGCCGCTGTAATGAGTATTATTGGAAAGTAATTCCTATACTAAGTTAATAACCACTTTTTGAGAGTTGAATTATGTTAGAACGTTTTTTTGAAAAAACCATGAAAGCCTATTTATTGGGGACAGGATTTTTAACCGCAACTGCATTCATGACGTTTTTAGCGCCAGAATGGAGTATGCAAAACCTCTTTTTTTACAACGAAGCGATGATGGAGAATAAAGAATATCTCCAAGCCACTTACCAGCACTGGGGTGTGATGGTTGGCTGTATTGGTGTGTTGCTGATGTTCTCTGCTAAATACAAACAATTACGTACTTCAACCATGATTTACAGTGCGTTTGAGAAATCAATGTTTGTTGGATTATTCCTATATAACGTATGTGTTAATGAATACAGCTGGTTCTATGGATGGAGTGGGGTATTTGCATTAGATGGCTTTGTTACTGTCTATTCACTTGTTTATCTATATTATTATTTAACGCGTGATAAATCGAAAACGCCAGCTCACTTGCGTTAATTTAAATAAGCCATAATCACCAGATTTTATTATGTAACGTCTGATTTAAAAGCCTAGAAGGAGAAATCTTTCTAGGCTTTTTTTGTTGTGTTTTATTTGTTCGTTTTATAACCACTTGATTGTTCGTTATAAATTTGACTTGTGCCGACTGGAGGATCTTTATTGACATAAACATGACAAATAATCGCTAGACCAACCGGTTTGTATTGACTATTATTTGTTCATCAAAACAAATGAGGAAGACCAAAATGACAAACACTAATTTTAGTTTCAATCTTAAAACCATCATTCATGCACATGAAAATGGCATTACAGATATCCCCGCTCTTTTTAACCGTTTAGGTGCAAAGCGAGTGGTTCTATTTACGGATAAAGGGCTTGAGTCTTTAGGGTTTGTTGAAAAGTTTACTGAGGTATTTGCAACCCAAACTGAGGTAGATATTGCGGGTGTGTATTGCGATATAGAACCAGACGCCACTTGCGATAACATCAATGCTGCCATTGAGTTCACTCGTTCAGTTAAAGCCGATGCGATTCTTTCTATTGGTGGTGGCAGCGTGATTGACGCATCAAAAGGCGTAAAATACGCACTGCATAAAAACATTGCGGACATTCGTGAGGTTATTGCTGGCGGTGGCCATATGGAAATTTGGCCTAACAATGAAGACATTACCATCCCTCACATCGCGGTTCCTACCACCGCAGGCACAGGCGCTGAAGCCTCACCTATCGCTGTCTTTTTTAATGAACATGAAAATATTAAAGCAAGCTTAGTGGTTTCAGGTCTAGAGGCTGATATCGCTATTTTAGACCCAGTACTTACCGCTAAATTACCTGCGGCATTAACGCGCTCTACGGGGATGGATGCCTTAACACATGCGGTTGAAGCGATTGTGTCGCCAATGAGCAACGCATTTACTGACGCTTACAGCATTCAAGCGGCAACGTTGATTGTGGCGAATTTACCTAAAGTGATTGAGCAGCCTAACGACATGGCAGCCAGAGCCGAGCTACTGCAAGCCAGCACAATGGCTATCTCTGCTTTCTATTCATCGCTAGGGGGGATTCCTATTCATAACTGTGCTCATGCCTTTGGTGCCATTAGTCACATTCCTCACGGTGACGCAAATACCGTATTAATGCCACTGGTGATTGAAGCGCTGCCTGAGTTTTATCTGCCGAAAGCGAAGAAGCTAGCCGAAGCGTTTTCGTTAGAGACAACAGGCACTGATGAGATGGTATTTGAGCGTGTGGTTGCCTTCTTAAAGTCTTTTCAACAACGCATTGGCGCAATAACGAATTTTGCTCAATGGGCGATTACTGATCAAGTAAAAACAGATATATCAGACGCGATTAAGAAAGACATTTGTTTTCAGTTTTATCCAATGTCAGAAGAGAAAATTGATCGCATCATTACCGCTGCGGTGTAGGGGTATTTATTGATTTAGCGTGACAAGTTATCGAAGGAATTATAGCTAAGGATTGGCTCCATTTTTTGGAGAGTGTGTTATGAAAATTGAAAACGTATTGTTCTCGGGTCTGTTGATTGTTCTTCCTATGTTCTTTTTTGCTTAATCAAACAGGGGAATGTAATGAATATTAGAGCCTCTTTTACTGCTGCAAGTCTTGTCGCTTTATCGTTATTTATGTTTGAACTGAACGCGAGTGATTTCGATAAACAACAGCGTCCTAAAGTAGAAAGCGAAAGCCAGAATCAATTAGCAACAATGGCGTTAAGTGAAGCCTATTACGGTGACTCAGCGGCTCAAATTGAAATCGGACATCGCTACCTAACAGGGGATGGAGTAGATAAAGATGAGAAGAAAGCAGCGCGATGGTTTGAGATTGCAGCATTGGATGGAGACCCTGAAGCACAAACTCAATTAGCTCTGTTATATGCAAGTGGAACAGGGGTAAATCAAAACTATTCTCAAGCGATAGTGTGGCTAGGAAAAGCAGCAAAACAAGATCACGATGACGCGCTTGATTTACTTCATTGGATGTCACAAGCCGCTCATTAACTTGCCATTTCATAACACAGCTCTACTCGTAATTAATGTTATTAAATAATTAAAGGTATACGCATGAAAAACTTTAAAAAGTCGGTGTTATTTACCGCTATTGCCACCGCAACAGGCAGTGTCTATGCAGCTCAAGAAATAGATAAACCAAATATTTTAGTTATTGTTGGTGATGATGTTGGTTTTGCTGATACTCAGCCTTATGGTTCAGAAGTAAATACGCCTAATTTAATGGCGTTAGCCGAAGAAGGCGTCAAGTTTACTAATTTTCACGCTTCGCCAACGTCTTCTGTTACGCGTTCTATGATGTTAACTGGAGCAAACAGTCATGAAGTCGGGCTAGGAACATTTGATTATGCGGTTTATCCAGAAGCCATTGGTAAGCCGGGGTATGAAGGCTATTTAACTAAAAATGGCGTTACCGTATCAAGCTTACTAAAAGACAGCGGTTATCACACCTACTTAGCAGGTAAATGGCACTTAGGTCATGATGATGGGTTCTTACCAGATGATCGTGGTTTTGAAGAGAGTTATGGCATTCTTGCTGGCGGATCGAACCACTTTAACCGCGATATGATGTTCCCCGCTAAAAATGCAAACACAGCAAAGGCATTACAAAAAGGTGATATTCCAGGCGTTGAGGCTGAACCAACTTATCGAAACGGTCAAGTCGTTAAAGATGTTTACAAAGGTGAGTATTCTGATCAGGTTTACACCAATGAAATCATTAATATGATCGATAAAAACAAAGATGACGGAAAACCTTTCTTTGCTTATGTTCCCTTCACCGCAATCCATTTACCACTTCAAGCGCCAGAATCGGCTTATCAAGATAAAATTGATTATTACGTTGAAAATGGCTGGGATGAGGTTCGCCAAGATCGTTTTAATAAAATGAAAGAAATGGGCGTCATTCCAAAAGAAGCCAGTATTTCAGATCGTAATTCATTAAGTCGCCCTTGGGATTCACTAACGGAAAAAGAACAAGCGTGGTATGGCAGAAAAATGGCCGTCGCCATGGGCATGATGGAACTGCAAGATCAACAAATCGGACAGATCACCGATTACCTAAAAGAGATTGGTAAATACGATAATACCTACGTTATCTACTTGGCGGACAATGGCCCAGAAGCAGCGGATGTTACAGGGGAAAACATCAGTGAATTGATCCGAACATGGACAAAACATCACTTCAATAATGAAACAGAAAACGTAGGTAATGCCAATTCAAGTGTTTCTCTTGGTCCTGAATGGGCAAGTGCATCAACTGGCGGTTTATCTTGGTTTAAAGCGTACACAGCAGAAGGGGGAATTCGTGTTCCTTTCATTGTTAAGCCGGCTAAAAATAGTCAAGAACAACAGGGTGCCTTAGCGGCAGGAACGCAAACTAACAGCATGTCACAAGTAAAAGACATCGCCGCAACCATCTTGGATATTGCCGATGTTCAGCACCCAGGAACGGAATACAAAGGCCGTGAAGTAGCACCAATGAGTGGCGTGAGTTTATTGCCTTTCTTTACGGGTGAAAAAGAGCAAGTTCATAGTGATGATAATGCGATTCCGTTTGAGTTATTTGGTAGTGGGATTCTATTAAAAGGAGATTATAAAATCATTCGTATCTCAACGGGAATGGGAGGCGACAATGAATGGCACTTGTATAACACCAAACAAGATCCTGCTGAGCAAGATGATTTACGTCACCAGCAACCAGAGCGATTTAACGAGATGCTTGCCGATTATAAAACTTATGAAAGTAAGCAAAATATCGTCCCTGTTGATGAGAAATGGAACCCGTTTGAAAACGTAAAATAAGGGTTTTAACTAGATTAGGGCAACGCTGACATAATGGCGTTGCCCATGTTCAACATAATACGCAAAGACAAGGATGCGTCTTCATTTTAAATAAAGGTGGTATCTGATGACAACACTCTCTGTTCCTCAATTTAATGGTAAAGCTCACAGCAAAATTCAAGCGTTAGCAAAGCCTATTGGCGCGGTGTGTAATATTGATTGCACGTACTGTTATTACTTAGGCAAGCAGGAGTTATTGGACTATTCGTCAAAAGAGAAACCAATAATGTCAGATGAATTATTAGACACCTATATTACACAATATATTGAAGGCCAAAACACACCAGAAATCATCTTCTCTTGGCATGGAGGAGAGCCAACATTATTGGGCGTCGAATATTTCAAAAAAGTGGTGGAACTGCAAAAAAAATACTGCCCTGATTATTCAACCATTAGTAATGATTTACAAACCAATGGCACGTTATTAACGGATGAATGGTGTCTGTTTTTTAAAGAGAATGCATTTATAGTTGGTATCAGTATTGATGGACCAGAAGCATTACATAATCATCATCGAACCAATAAAGCAGGGCGTGGGACGTTTAATAAAACCATGCGAGGGATCCATTTGTTACAGAAACACCAAGTGAATTTCGCGACCTTAACGTGTGTGAATGATGTCACGAGTAAGGATCCTTTAGCTGTATATAAATTCTTACGAGATGAAGTAAAGTCACCGCAAATGCAGTTTATCCCTGTGGTTGATAAAGTTGCGGCTTCGACGAATGGAAAATGGTTAGAGCATGGTCATCAATCTATTATTCCAGTTCAAGGAGCGGTTGAATCTTGGAGTGTTGAACCAAGCGTGTGGGGAGACTTTTTAGTTACGGTATTTGATGAATGGTTTGCGAATGATTTTGGGAATGTCATGATCCCATATTTTGAGAATTTTGTTGGCGTGTGGATGGGAAAACCAAGCACAATGTGTACGTTAAATGACATTTGCGGTAAAGGAATTGCAGTCGAACCCAATGGCGATGTGTATTCATGTGATCACTACGTTTATCCTGAATTTAAAATTGGGAATATAACAGATCGTCCATTGTCTGAAATGGCATTCTCAACAGAACAGCAGCATTTTGGTTTTGCAAAACAAAAGTCATTACCCAGTCAATGTAAGCAATGTGATTACCTGTTTGCTTGTCATGGTGAATGCCCTAAAAATAGAATTAACACCACTAAAGAAGGCGAGTTTGGTCTGAATTATTTATGCAGCGGTTGGATGCGATTTTTCACTCATGTAGACCCGATACTCTCGACGTTAATTGAAAATAATGGCTTAACATTGAGAAAGGGAATCTAGACAGGCAATATATTTTCAAACGTAAAAAGCTCGCACAATGACGAGCTTTTTTACGGATGAATTTTAGAGCGTGAGTTAACGTGTAAGTATGATTAGAATCTTTTATTTCGATGATATTGTTATTCTTTATTTAATCGTATATTTGTAGTCATTTCCCAAAGACTAGAACAATCGAAAATACCATAATATTTACATTAATTAAAAAAGTAATCGCGATGTTTATTTTTTACACTGATTTAAAATTCAAGTTGGCTACGTTTATTATTTTTATCTGATGTAAATATGCGCAATTGTTTATTTAATCTACGTGATTGATGCATATAGATATTAGTTGTTATCGGTGATAAATAGGGAGTGTTGATAGAAAAGAAGATAGATGATGAGCCTGAAACTCATGAGAATACTTCTTGTTTCCTTTATTTGTTTATACTTGGTTGTCACTCGAGTTGATAATGTGAGTGCGGTGAAATTAATTATTTCATATGTTAAAAAGTTTCCTATTGAGATCTAGTAATAAATGATCTTTTTATTATGTGCAATATTAATTATTGTTCAACAATAGGTAAATAACAAATGAAAAATATTAAACGCTCATTCATGTGCTTAGGTATCACTATCGCATTGAGTTCTAACGGTGTCTTGGCAAATAAAATTAATGATGATATTAATAATATCGTCGAGACAAATCGAGTTATAATTAAATATAAACCAATTACATCTGATGTGTTAAATGTTGATAATCAAGAAATTAGACAAGTAGATACGGCTGGCGTATTACACTCTGCGACAGGGAGTAAGAGTCGATATATCAGAACACTTTCTACCGGTGAAGAAGTATACGAACTGGATGAATGGAAAAACAGTGAAGAATTAGGTTTAATTTTAAACGGTTTAGAAGGTGATCCCCAAATAGAATACGCAGAATTGGATTTGATACTACATCCATTAGATATGCCGAATGACCCTCGTATTTCTGAGTTGTGGGGAGTTGGTAAGAACGATGGGGGCATAAATGCTACGGGTGTTTGGTCAAGTTACACTGGTAAAAATACGGTCGTTGCTGTCATTGATACAGGTTATGTATCTCACTCTGATCTAGAATCGAATATGTTACCAGGTTGGGACTTTATTACCGACCCAATGATGGCGAATGATGGCGATGGTCGTGATAATGATGCTTCGGAT
Source organism: Aliivibrio sp. SR45-2 (assembly GCF_963890165.1). Lineage (NCBI taxonomy): Bacteria > Pseudomonadati > Pseudomonadota > Gammaproteobacteria > Vibrionales > Vibrionaceae > Aliivibrio > Aliivibrio sp. SR45-2. Next base: position 20,997 of record NZ_CAWPRC010000179.1, read on the forward strand.
CCTGGCGACTGGGTATTAGAAAGCCAGTGTAGACAGAATTCAAGAGCGAATGATTCATCATGGCACGGCACGCATGTTGCTGGCACCATTGCTGCCGTTGCCAATAATAATAAAGGAATTGCAGGGGTATCCTACGATGCCAAGATAGTTCCGGTTAGAGTATTAGGTCGTTGTGGTGGATACACTTCAGATATTGCTGATGGCATTATTTGGGCATCAGGAGGAGACGTACCGGGAGCAGATATTAATATTAATCCTGCACAAGTGATTAATATGTCCTTGGGTGGTGAGGGGAGTTGCTCTCGTATTACTCAGAATGCAATTAATCTTGCGGTAGAAAAGGGGACGACAATTGTTGTTGCCGCAGGAAATAGTAATCGTAATGCTCATAATTATACCCCTGCCAGTTGTGCTAATGTCATTACTGTCGCCGCCGTTAATAATTTAGGTAGTCGTTCTTATTATTCAAATTTTGGAGATGTTGTTGATATCGCAGCGCCTGGAGGGGAGTACACAAAAATAGGGAAAAAAGAGGCCATTTTATCGACGATTAATAATGGAAAAAAAGAGCCGACAACTGAAGGATACTCATATTATCAAGGCACAAGTATGGCGGCGCCTCATGTTGCGGGACTCGCTGCTTTATTATATCAAGCCGATCCTATGATCACTCCAGGTAAAGTAGAAGAAATTATTAAGCAATCTTCACGTGAATTTCCAAATCCAAATCAATGTATTGGCTGTGGTTCTGGATTGGCGGATGCGAGTGCTGCAATTAAGTTGTTCAACACCGGAGATATACCTAAACCATCATTAGAAGAATGGGATAAAAATAAAATATATTTAAAAGGGAATGAAGTGTCATACAACAGTATTCGATTTTTATCTAAATGGTGGAATATAAATGAAATTCCTGGGAAAGATGAATGGGGTCCTTGGGAAGAAATAAAAAATTAATATATTTAATTATAAATAAGAAAGTATAAATAATAGTTAATTTAAGCGGATTTTTTGTTGTAATTCCGCTTTGTGTATATTTT